>SLKL01000098.1 GCA_007134625.1 Saprospiraceae bacterium | reverse complement strand
GTAATTACCCCCAAAATAATAAACCCTACAAACATCAATAAACCTCCACTACCGGTTATTGCCAAAGCCGTAATGGCAGATTTTCGGGCATTTTTATCTTTATGATTGAATCCTATAAGAAAAAATGAAGTGATACTCGTCAATTCCCAGAAAATGAAAAGGGTAATGAGATTATCTGATAAAACCAACCCCAGCATAGAACCCATAAAAAGAGTGAGGAAGGAGAAAAAGCGAATGAAGTGCGGATGGTTTTTCATGTAGCTTACAGAATAGAAGTAAACCAATGTTCCAATTCCACAAATCAAGATCGTAAATAAAAAAGAAAGCCCGTCGAGATTAAAAGAAAGGTTAATACCCATTTCGGGCACCCAGGGGTTAAATTCCTTAATTGCTCCATTCCTTACTTCACCACCTTTACTTAGGAAATAAACAAATAAAGATGCAGGGAGAAGAGGACTCCATTTCAAAATCCGTTCACCGAGGTCCTTATTTAACAAAAAAAAGAAAAAGGCTAAACCAAAGCAGATTAATATGACTACAAGCATCCCGGCTTTGACTTTTTTTACTTAAAAAAACTGTTTAAAAACAAATTGTATATAGCTCAAAGGTAGTTCTTTAATTTTGAATTAAGTTGTCCTGCCGCCCAATAAAAAATATTTTTCCTGCTTACCTTTGTGCGCAAATTAATCCGATCTTCAGCAAGAAACCAACTCATGACCAAAGCAATTTATAAATACTGGAAAAAACTAAAGTCAAAGCAAATCAGAAAACGCGTTTTTGAGGCACTTGAGCAAAATGTCGATTTTCAGGATAACGATTTGATAGGCGTGCCTGCTTCTCACCTTGACCCCAAAGTATTTTACAGCGATTCTCCTATATTAAAAGACGCTCCGTTTCTTAGCTCTCTGGTTAAAAATCCTAATCATATTGGCTGCCATACTCTCGGTAATTCAGAACCATTTTTTAAGGGAACACAAGAAATTGAAAGAGAACTTATTAATATTTGTGCGGTAGATATTTTGAAGGCGGAGCCCGAATCCTGTGATGGCTATGTTGCGTCAGGGGGAACTGAGGCGAATATTCAAGCCATCTGGATTTACCGAAATTTTTTCAAAAGAGAAATGGGTGCAAAGCATGATGAAATTACCATTCTGACTTCATCGGACGCCCATTACAGTATGTTCAAAGCCTCTGATTTACTCCATCTCGATGTTGAAGTAGTACAGGTAGATCATGAAACGCGCGAAGTCAGAACCGATGCAATTGAGCAGTCGATTGAATCCTTAAAAAAGAAAGGCAAAAAATACGTCATTGTGGTTGTCAATATGATGACAACTATGTTTGGCTCTGTGGACGATCCGGACATTTATGCTGAAGCTTTGAAAAAAGCCGATATCCCTTTCAAAATGCATGCGGATGGTGCCTATGGCGGATTTTTGCATCCCTTTATGTGCGAAAACAATAAGCTGGGGTTTGATAACCCGGATATTTCATCGGTAACTCTCGATGCCCACAAACTGGTTCAGGCACCTTATGGAACGGGTATTTTTCTCGCAAGAAAAGGGTTGGTGAAATATGTGCTGAACGAACAGGCACAGTATGTAAAAGGATTGGATGCTACTCTGAGTGGTTCTCGTTCTGGTGCTAATGCCATTGCTGTATGGATGATACTCACTACTTACGGTCCACACGGTTGGTATGAAAAAAATCAAATGCTGATGATGCGCACCAATTGGTTATGCGATCAACTCGATGAGATGGGTGTCGAATACTACCGCAATCCGCGATCCAATATCGTTACCCTTAAAGCTAAGGAATATCTTTTCCCAATGGTAGAGCGATTTGGCCTTGTCCCCGATTCCCATGGCAAAACAGCTAACTGGCTCAAGATTGTAGTAATGGAACACGTAACACTGGACAAACTGGCGCTATTTCTGGATGAACTCAGAGCGGTATTACTTGTAGAAAACAACTGATTCGCATTGTTAGAGGAGGACTTTAGAAATATTGATTTCCTGAAATCCGGCAGTCCGACTCAAAGGGCAGCATGGGATTGCCTCGAATCACTGAACATTTTAACCCAACTCAAAGAATTTGATCCACTTTTAGCGGGTACCATTCCTATTGGTCTCAACATAGAAGGCTCCGATCTTGATGTTCTTTGTTGTTTTAAACAGGCGGATTACTTTAGGTCAGTAGTTGAGGAACTTTTTTCAGATAAAAAGGGCTTCACTATTAAAGAAAAGACGCTTAATCAGCAACGGAGTATTATCGCTTCCTTTTTTGCACAGGGTTTTAAAATAGAACTTTTTGGTCAGAAAACACCGACAGAAGAACAACTGGCATGGAGGCATATGATTAAAGAATGGGAGTTGCTGAACAAATACGGTGATAAGCTGAAGTCGCAGGTAATTGCACTGAAAAGGGATGGGTACGCTACGGAAGAAGCCTTTGCAAAAGCACTGAATTTAAAGGGAGACCCCTATGAAGCTGTATTGACTGCTAAATGATTCTGAAAATGGACGCTGTTGAAAACTATTTGTTAGACCAAACAGGTGAAGAAGCTGCTATCATGAAGGAACTTCACCAATGGTTCCTTACCTTCCCCGGTGTGGAAGCAAGGTTAAAATTTGGGATACCTTTTTTCTATAGAAAAAGCTGGATTTGCTACCTCAACCCACAAAAGAAAGGGGGCATTGAACTGGTTTTTCTTAAAGCGAAACAACTCGATGACCCCGAATCCCGATTAAAATCCCGAGGCCGTAAAATGGTAGCCGGTATGTACCTACATAAGAGAAGTGAGATTCCCTACGAATATCTGGAGTTCTTATTCAATCAGGCTGTTTTGGTGGATTTGGAGTAAGAGAGTGATTGATGTTTTTTCATTGACATTAATTTATCCTTGTAAATTTGAAATGTCGTTTAAAATTTACAAGGATAATAAGTCAGAAGTAGCTTAAAGTGTCTTTTTAATGAGCGATTCGGTGGTTTAAAATCTGATATCAAATTTGTCTTTACACCATAAAAGATTTACCCAACCTACATGATTCAACTTCACTAAACACCAAATGTGCGTAACAAATAACCTATGGTGAAGCCATAGACGAATTAACAAAAGTGGAAAAAGAAAAGTCAGGGCAAAAAATAGAGACTCGTCTTTAAAAAAGTTCTCTCATGCCGATACCTTGGTAAACTCTTCTTAATCTATAAAAAATAACAATATACCATCCTCAAACTATTACCCTCAATCAACCGTTAATTACTAAAACTTAGATTAGTGAACAAGGTAAAATATGAGGACTGGGGGCTTATCGAATACGAGACCGCCTGGCAACAACAAACAAAGTTATCCGACGCCTTAAAATTAGCGAAAAAAGAGGGAAAAGCTCCGGGTGAGCCGGGAAGTGAGGTCAACCATCACCTGATTTTTTGTCACCATCCGCATGTTTTTACTTTGGGTAAAAGCGGAAGCAGAGATAACCTGCTCATCCCGGAGGAAAAAATGGCTGAGGAAAAAGTAACTTTTTTCAAAATCAACCGCGGTGGGGATATTACCTATCACGGTCCGGGACAGTTGGTGGGATATCCGATTTTCGATCTCGAGTGTTTTTTCAGGGATGTACACAGATATGTGCGCAACATAGAGGAATGTATAATCCGCATGCTTGATGAATACGGAATTGCAGGAGAGCGTCAAAAGGGATATACGGGCGTGTGGCTACCTCCTGATGAGAGCGGGAAATGGAGAAAAATCTGCGCTATAGGCGTTCACCTCAGCAGATGGGTTTCTATGCATGGATTTGCGCTTAATGTACAGCCTGATCTCTCGTATTTTGGGCACATTATTCCCTGTGGAATAGCCGAGGAGGACAAAGCCGTAACGAGTATAGCAGAAGAACTCAAGCGAGATATTGATATGGAGGAACTGAAGAATAAACTCAAAAAACACTTTAGCGAGGTCTTCGAATACGAGTATCTTTGAGCTCATTTTTATATTAAAAAAACTATGTCCCCTTGCGGACTACTAAAAAATAAAAATTATGGAAAACAATAACACCAATGCCGCCAAGGCAAAAAAAGTAAAGGAATCACGAACTACCATGACAGAAATGGTAATGCCCAATGACACCAATCCTTTGGGAAATCTTATGGGAGGTAATCTGATGAGGTGGATGGATATCGTAGCAAGCATATGCGCCGCAAAACACTCCGAGTCTTATGTGGTAACCGTTTCCGTTGATCATGTGTCCTTTAAACGCCCGATTCATGTTGGTGATGTGGTAACACTTAATGCCAATATTACCCGGGCTTTCAACTCTTCAATGGAAATTTATGTGGAGGTATTTGCCTCGGATATTAAGGGTGGAAATCCCCGGAAATGTAACCACGCCTATCTGACTTTTGTGGCGCTTTCAGATGATCACAAACCTATTCCTGTACCCGAGGTAATTCCGCTAACTACCGAGCAGGAAAAGTTATATGAAGGTGCTGCACGCAGAAGAGAGTTGCGATTAATACTTGGTCAAAGGATTCCGGCTAAAGATGCAGAACTTTTGAAGGAATATCTGCTTTCTCAATAAAAACTCTGTTGATTTAGTAAGGCTATTACATTATATTGGAAAACTTAGATTACTATTGGTTTGGACAGACTATATGTATAAGGACTCCTGATTTTAAATGCTAGAATAGGTGAACTAATAACTGAATGGATATCTTAAATCATAAATTGAACATCGAACACCGATTAACGATTTACGATTTCAGAAGTGTTTTTGTTTTAGAACTATTTCCAAAATTCAGATCCACATCGAACAATATGAACTTCTAAAATGGAATATCGGTGGTATTTGCTTGTCCCGCCACCTTCAATTCTTAAAAGGACTAGTGCTCTGCTCAGATAAATATTACAATTAAAATATATATTTATTAGCCATTTTCTTATT
>SLKL01000051.1 GCA_007134625.1 Saprospiraceae bacterium | reverse complement strand
TCCATATCTTCAGGTTCTGTTTCAAATTCGATGAACCACTCGTGATAGGGGGTGCCCCCTGCCGGTGGCTTGACCTGAGGTGCAACGGTGAATTCAATAACTGAGGTGGAATTGCCGGTAGTGGCCTTCAAAAGGGCTTCCTCGACTTCCTTGCCGATGACGTGCTCACCAAATGCAGAGATGTAATTCTTAATCCTCCCTGATACCACAAGTCTATAAGGCTCCGTACTTAAAAAGCGGACGGTATCACCTAGGTCGTATGCCCACAATCCCGCATTGGAACTGAGAATGACAGCGTAATCTGTATCCGTTTCCACTTGACTGAGCATTAATCTTGTAGGATTTTCTGAACCCACTTCTCTCAATGGGATAAACTCAAAAAAGATACCCGAATTGGTATTGAGTAATAACCCCGGATCTTCTGTTTTGTCTTGAAAAGCAATAAAACCCTCGCTCGCAGGATAGGTCTCCACACTGGAAACACTTCCACCAATTAGGTTTTCCATTGTTTCTCTATAGGGTTCGTAATTCACCCCACCAAAGACAAAGACAGAAAAGTTGGGAAATATCTCAAGGACTGATTTTGCTCCCGTTCTTTCTAATAATCTTTCAAAATACATCTGAACCCAGGGCGGAATACCACTGATAAGCCGCATGTCTTCTTTCAGGGTTTCATCAATGATTTTTTCCAGTTTTTCCTCCCACTCCTCAATGATATTGGTTTCATAAGAGGGCATTTGGTTTCTCTTCAGCCAATTGGGGATGAGGTGGTTAGAAATTCCGGATAGACGCCCTACATGAATACCGTTTTTTATCTCCAATTCAGGGGAGCCGGAAAGGAAAATCATTTTCCCATCCATAAACTCGAAATTTCCCGTCTGTGCAGCATAATTAAAAACCGCATTTCTCGCCGTTCCAAAGTGATTGGGAAGGCTGTCCGAGGTGATGGGAATGTATTTAGCACCTGAAGTAGTTCCTGATGTCTTCGCCAAATAGCGTGGTTTGCCGGGCCATAAAATATCTTCCTCCCCGTTTGCTGTTCGGTCAAAATAAGATTTCAATGCTTCATAATCCCGCACCGGAATCAGTGATTTAAAATCTTCGTAAGATTTGATTTTGTTGAACTGATGATCTTTGCCAAAAGCGGTATCAGCACCTTTTTGAATTAACTTTTTAAAAATTTTCTCCTGGGTTTTTATCGCGTTTGCAGCATCACCTTTGATTTTTTGTCTGATCAAATGCGCAGCAGGTCTTGCAATAATTGACTTAAGTCCCATTTAAAGCTCTTTTTTAAAATCTCAAATCTTCGATTTCAACTCCCGGAAATTCAGATTCATCAAAACTGAAAGTTCCTGCAGGATGATTGGCACCTCTATCATGGTCATTAATTACTAAATTATAGCGCGTTCCGTTTCTTGCACTTATTCCGACAGCATAGGGTATTTTATTATCCATATCCAGGAAAAGGTTGATTTTTACATACTCCGATGGCCCGGGCTGACTTGGTTTAAATTCTATTAAATGTAGGTTTCGTCCATCTATTTCCTGAGCTCCGGAGTATTGATATGCGTATTCTCCACTTTCATAAATACTGACAATAGAAGTTGGACTTAAGAACATTTCTTCCATTCCCTCCTCATAATTAGATATTTGAACCTCATTGAAGTCACGAATGTAAGTCCACACTGTTTCTCCATCGCTTATCAAAACCTGATCACCCAGGTCTGCCCGTATTTTATTGCCGTCCTGATAAAGTTTACCTTTGATGACCTCCGGATCCAATTCAGGGAAAAATATCTCTAGCTCAAAATCAAAAAACCAGCTCTCTTCTGAAAGCATATTTTCCTTTACTTGATTGAGCATTTGAGTCGCTTGGTTAACACTCTGCGCATTGGTATTTACAGACCAAATCAATGAAAAAGCAATGAATATTGAATAAACTATAAACCTCATAGCTGGATTTTTTCTTTAATAACACCTCAAAGTTAATCCAGATTATATTAAATTGCACTTTCTTAAAAATCATTTTTCACAATTCTTAAAATGGTTTTTTATCAGCATATGAGTTTTACCGACTTCTAATAAGTCTGAATAATGCTGTTTTCTTTTTTATAAAAAATTGATAATCATGTACAGATCTAAAATCGCAGGTATAGGACATTATGTTCCTGAAAGAAGAGTGCCCAACAAAGAATTAGAAAACCTAATGGACACTTCGGATGAATGGATAGTTGAACGCACTGGAATAAGTGAAAGGAGATTTGGAAAGAGGTATGAAGAAAATACCACTATGCTTGGAGCTAAAGCAGCCCGAAAAGCCATAGCAGATGCAGGTATTGAAGCCTCCGAGATTGATTTTATTATTTTTGCTACGCTTAGTCCGGATTATTTTTTCCCCGGTTGCGGGGTGCTTCTGCAACGAGAGCTTGGAATCACTTCTACAGAAATAGGTGCACTTGATGTGCGAAATCAGTGCTCGGGTTTTGTTTACGGACTTTCTGTTGCGGATCAGTTTATCAAGACAGGTCATTATAAAAACATATTGCTTGTAGGCTCAGAGATGCATTCCATGGGTCTGGATTTTAGTACACGAGGAAGAAATGTAAGTGTTATTTTTGGCGACGGGGCGGGAGCAGTGGTTCTACAGCCTGCCGGAGATAGTGAGCCTTCAGAAATTCTCGGTACTTACCTACATGCAGATGGTACATATGCTGAGGAATTGGCTTTTATTTCACCTGGAGCTCATGGTGGCGTTTTTGGTCAGGATCAAGATTTTGGGTTTGACAAAGAAGATAATTGGAAATCTATTTTTGTCACTGAAAAAATGCTAGAAGACGGCTTGTTGTACCCACACATGAACGGTCAATTAGTTTTTAAAACTGCTGTGCAGAAGTTCCCCGCTGTTATTATGGAGGCCTTGCAAAAAGCCGGGAAAAGTCCAGAGGATTTGAAGATTTTAATTCCTCATCAGGCGAACCTTCGTATCAGTCAGTTTGTTCAGAGACGGTTGGGTTTAAAAGATGAGCAGGTATACTCGAATATTCAAAAATACGGTAATACTACTGCCGCGTCCATTCCCATAGCCTTATCTGAAGCTTACAGTGAAGGTAGAATCCAAAGAGGAGATTTAGTGTGTCTTGCTGCTTTTGGAAGTGGTTTTACCTGGGGCTCAGCATTATTTAATTGGTAAAAAATAAAATTTTATGGTTGACATTCTTGCTATTGGAGCACATCCGGACGATGTAGAACTAAGTTGTTCGGGTACACTCCTGAAGCAGATTGATGCGGGATATACAGTAGGCCTTTTAGATCTTTGTCAAGGTGAATTGGGTACGCGCGGTACGCCAGAGATTAGAAAGAAGGAAGCACTAGAAGCAGCGGAAAAAATGGGAGCCCAATTTAGATGGAATGCAGGACTGAAAGATGGTTTTCTCTTCTCTAATGAGGAAAACAATAGGATAGTAGCTGCCTACATCCGAAAAGCAAAACCAAAGTTGATACTTGCTAATGCGCCGGCGGATCGTCACCCTGATCACGGCCGATCAGCAGATATTGCCAAAGAGGCTTTCTTTTTAGCGGGCTTAAAAGCCCTCCGATTAGAATTGGATGGGGAAGAGTTAGAGGCATGGAGACCCAAAACATTGTTACACTATATTCAGGATTATCACCTGATTCCTGATTTGGTGGTAGATATTTCTCCCTTTATGGACAAAAAGCTTGAATTGATAAAAACCTTCAGTTCGCAATTTTTTGACCCTGATTCTGAGGAACCGGAAACACCTATCTCCACAAAGAGCTTTTTTGAGCAACTTAGTGGAAAAGCAAGGACGTACGGACGCTATGCCGGATTCGAATTTGGAGAGGGATTTATTAGTTCGCGACCTATGGGGGTAGAGGATATTAGTAAGTTGGTTTAGCTGGACTGTAAGCGAATTGTGTTATAGGTTTGACTTAAGTTTTCATTTTCCGTAACTAATTACGACTTTATTTATCCTGTAAATTTTGTCACGATTTTTGCTTTTGAATGCAAAAATCCCGCCAAAATTTGTGATATTTTAAGATTAATAACCACGGGAGGCTCCCGTGGTTATTAATGCATGACCCTTTCAGGGTCAGAATTAAATAGTTTCAATTCTTCAAGAAATCATATGAAAATTATCATTTTTTAATATCCTTTTTACAGTTTATAAACAAAACAAGCAGCACTATGTCGGCATTGTAGAAATAAACTAAGATCGAAAGGTACTATGAAAAACTGTCATAACCCTTTTATAAGAGTTGAGTTCAGAATTTGGATTATTACGCACCTTTGGTGCTTATTTGTATAGCCTTTTATCCCCTGTGGCTTTACCATAGGTTAGTTAAAGCGCACCTTTGGTGCTGTTTGTCCTAAATTTAACTTATTACTTTTTTTGGAATATCCCCCAGAATCAAACCGCCGTTCCAACCAATTCCCCCTGAGGAGCTTCTTCAAAAGCAGAACTAAGGGCTTTAAATTGGTAGCCCTCCGCAGTAAGGATATCAAGAGCATTGGGTAAAACATATCTAAGGTTTTTCCATGCTTTGATGCTATCGTGGAATACAACGATAGATCCCGGCTTCACGCTTCTGAGTACATTATTAAGGCATTGTTCCTTAGTAATGTCTTGATCGAAATCAGCACTAAGCACGTCCCACATTACTATTTTGTAATGTCTCTGCAGGAATTCAACCTGACTCGGACGAATTTTTCCATATGGTGGACGGAAAAAGTCACTTTTAACCATATGTGCACATTTTCTGACATTGTGGAAGTATGGGATTTTATCCGTTGCCCAACCATTGAGGTGATTATAGGTGTGATTCCCGACATCATGCCCTGCTTTTTTAACCATATCAAATACCTCAGGATGCTTTTCAATATTCTCCCCGACACAGAAAAAAGTTGCTTTTGCATCGTAGTATTCCAATTGTTCCAG
>SLKL01000451.1 GCA_007134625.1 Saprospiraceae bacterium | reverse complement strand
TTTTTTAGAGCTGAAGCGGCTATGTTGTACGCTGAAATACTCGTCAATCAATTGGTCATCGAGCGGATGAATCTCAGTCTGGAGCAACTCGAACAATTGACCGAAGTAAATGAAATACTGTTCGAAGTGGGTGAAATAGGAGAAATAGATCTATTGCAAACCCGCCTTGAGGCACATAAATTCAAGACTGAAATATTCGATTTGAGAGTAGATTACAACGAGATACTGACGGAACTATTCATTTACATGGGAGCATGGCAGACCGACAGCCTGATTTTCATCGGAGATCTCGATGTCCCGCGACCTATGGACAACTTTGATGTCCTCTTAGAAAGGACAATCGAAGAGCGCACTGATGTTTTACTGGCCATGCAGGAGATAGAGTTGGCTGATCTCGACATCCGTCTTGCTCAGGCAGAACGCCGGCCCGATATCGCCATTATTGCAGGTTATCACAATGAAGCTGCTCTCAGACCGGGTCCCGGATTTGGAGCCGTTTATACCGGCTTTAGAATGCCCTTAATGTTCAGTGGATTCAATCGCGGAGAGTTGCAGATCGCTCAATACCGAAGAGAACAGGTGTCATTGGGTCTCGATCTCGTTAAACTGGAAGCTGAGAGCGAGCTGCGGGAAAGCTGGAACCGCTTTGACCTGATTGCCTCCAAAAAGCAGATTTTTTCAGAGGAAATCCTCTCCAACGCTGAGCGAGTAAGAGATGCCGCAGTTTTTTCCTACCAAAGCGGTGAAATTTCACTACTCGAAGTCTTAGAAGCACAGAGAACCCTGAATGAAATCTACGTCAGTTATTACGAAACCCTCGGGCAGTATGCCGAAGCACTCATTGACCTCTCAAGAGCAAGCGGTATGTGGCTTATTGAGTTTTAGTGTATTCAATATTGGTTATGAAATCTGAGGAATAAGCGTTTGGTGTGTTGTTTTATTTCACAGTTTAAAGCATAACGATTGATTTTTTTTTGATTATGATAAACCCTATATCAGATAATAATTATCTTTAAGAATCGCATCTTTCTTTATCTTAAAAATCAATAATTACTTCTAAAATCGTATATCGGTGTTCCTTGTTCTTCAATCAAAAAAATCTTAGAATAATACAGGAATAAAATCATTATAGAAATATCATGGTATCCTTAAGTTATTTCATTAGAGCAACGCTCAAAAAAAATTCCCTAAAATTCCTCCAAATAAGCCCCACCCCCTTCTTGTATAATTTCCACATTATTCGCAGGATGAAAAGCACGGGTATTTCCTGAGGATCTTATTTCTACCCTTAAATTTTCTTTTGGATAGACAAGAAAATCACCGGTACTCATGTGGTTAAAATGTACAGAATGAGCTTTTAAATCATTTGCAACTACCTTTCCCGTTCCGGAATGATATACATACAAATAATGGGCATCTCCGCTTAGATATAAGTCCGGACTGCCTTGCTCAAGAAAAAAGAACATACTGTCGGCAGTTCCCGAAAACTCAAAATCTCGAAGGCTTCTCAGTGTATTTACGCTTAATGAGCTGAGCTCCCAGTCTTTCATCAGGACATCTCCATAAGCAGGGAAATTAATGTTATTGATATCCGGTGCAAAAACCTGAATATCGATTCGTTCAGCCGGATCTCTCAGCCACCTGCATTTATTATCATTACGCAGAAAAAGGGTATTCTCTCTGACTTCAAAGTGGATGTTGTTGATGATGTTTTCTCCACCTTTTATTAGTAGTCCGTATTCATGGGTTTGTATGAGTTCGATATTGATAAAATCACTGACGTCAAGTGCTATAAATTCATCTACTAATATTTCCATTTCAGCATAATCACCTGATGTAAGTGAACACTCACTGTCTTTGCAGGATAAGACTGTGAAAACAAAAACCAAAAGTACCCACCATTTTTTCATCCTACATAAATTTACTATCTAAATTTAATACCAATTCCAAAATCCAGAAAATTTGCTTTGAAATATCTGGAAAAAATACCTGCATGAACAAAATAGCGATCAGAAAAGCTTCTTCTGTACCCCAATCTATGGTAAAACCCCGCCGTGGACATATTTTCATTGAATACAAAATAGCCCTTATTTAATAAAATGGTCGAAGGCCCGTAGTTCATAGCGATACCGCCAAACAAACCGATTTGATAATTGATCCAATTTGCATCGGGATTCTGGTTTCGCAATTCAGCTTCCCTTCTGTTTCCCGCATTGTAGATTAGGTCAGTACCGCCCATCAGGTAAAATTTTTTACTTATCCAGTGGTTGTATGAAGCTTGAATGGTGAGTACTCCGAATTGGGTCTTTAATCTTAGGCTGGGAGATTGCACCGATGCACTCAGCATTACCGAAGTGAAATTAGATTTTTGGTCGAGAGATTCCAAAGGGGGAACACTCTCTTTGGGGTTAAAAATTCTCAGTACACCCAGCTCCAATAGCGCATAATTGATTCCCTTGTTCGGTTTTTTAAAAGAACCATTGGAAAAGTGATTGAAAGAAAGCCCTGCATTCACTTCCCACTTTTCAGTAAATTGATAGGAGACTTCCAGTTCTGCTTTGACAAAAACGTTCAGATGAGTGCCTATAGCCAGATTTCTTGGGTTGTCCTGAGAGTCAAAGGGTTTTTCCAGCCAGCTTGCTCCTCCCGCTAGTTTGAGGTGCAGACCGGTGGCACCTTTTTGGAAAAAAAATGGGAACCGCACAAAAGGACCGACAGTTAGCTTATAGCCAAGTGTCTCTCGATTGCCGAATGTGGTATAAGAAGCAAAAACTCCACTTGAGGGATAAGCAAAAGAAGCGTGCCAGGCCTCTTCCCCTCTTTTCCTCCATTCATAACTCATCCCAATAGTCCTGAATCGCCCCGCATCCAGAAAATTCAATTCCTCTCCATGGGGCAAAAACACCCCACTTCCGAATTGAACCTGCAGTGCAGTCTCCCGGCCATCACCTGCTACTACATAGTCAGGCAGCATGAAAAAAAATAACAATAAAGGGATTAACGATTTCATGAGTTTAGAAAATGGGTTTCAGTTATTGCGTCAACAGGTTTTTCTCTAAAAAATTCCTAACTATTTAGTAGATGACCCTGAAAGGGTCCTACATTAATAACCACGGGTATCTCCCGTGGTTATTAAACTGAAAATCTCCCAAATTCATGCCTTCGGCTTGATCGAGATTTGGCGGGATTTTTGCTTTATTAATGCAAAAATCATGACAAAATTTATGCGATATATAAGGTCGTAAATAGTTACAAAAATTCAGCAATCAAAGATAAGGGAAATCGTAAAATTACGCTCCGATAAATCTGACCACAGAACCATAAACGAACCAATTGAAAAGTATTTTACATGAAGTATTCTTGTTGTTTTCGGTTATTTCGACTTTGGTATAAAAAAATATTTTACAAAATGATGCTTCATATGTGTACAAACAGATATAATGCCATCCCTTCGGGATTCTATTTTAATGCTCTACAATCCTTTCATCCCTTCGGGATTCCTTTAAAAAGTCCTCAAGGAATCAAAGACCGCAATTCGTAATTCATCATTCCTAATTCGTAATTCAATTTTATACTTCAATAACCTCCCCCTCCACACAAACAAAAACCCGATTCCCCTTTTCCTTAGAAACAATCTTAGTACCCGTAAACTCCCCAAAAGCAGGAAGTATAAGCAGTGGTTCCTGCAACAAAAAACAAGACAGCTTAATGGATTGCCTGCCTTTGCCTTTTAGTCGGACTGCCGGATGCAGATGTCCGCAAATGACCCATCTTTGGTCCTGATTGCTGCCTTCATGCTTCAGAACTATATCTTCACGAAGCATAAATTCATCGCACACCCCTATTCCGGTTTTATCGTAAAAATCATTTGGAAACAAATCGTGATTGCCTTTAATCAGCGTAAATTCCACCTGATCAAATCGGTGGACAAAATCGCGCAATAACTCCCAATCTGCATTGATGCTACTGTGGAAAAGATCCCCCAGAAAAAACACCTTTTCTGCCCCTTTCCTGAGAATTAGCTTTTCCAATGAGTTGAGGGTAGCTTCTGTTTCCCCTGCGGGTACCGCGAGACCGTTTCTCCTGAAGTGGCGGCTTTTACCAAGGTGTAGATCACTGATCAACAGCGCCTTTTCTGCCGAAAAAAACAAACCCTTATCGGGCAGTAACTCAAAAACCGATGCTGCAAGTTCTATATTCAAGTTGTCGCTGTATTTGGACTGTAAAGAAAACAAAAAAAATGAAAAAGTTACGAGTTACAAGATACGAGATACGAATTACGAGATACGAGATACGAGGTACAAGGTACGAGATACAAGGTACGAGATACAAGGTACGAATTACGAGGTACTATAAATCAAGGTTCATAGTTATGAATTTCGGGCACAATCAAGCCAGCAGCCAGAGACTAGCAGCCAGAGATCAGAGACCAGAAGCTAGCGGCCAGAGACCAGAAGCCAGAAACTAGAAGCAAATTGGCTCTTGGCTACTGGCCTCTTGCTTTTGGCTTATTTGTAACAAGATAAATGTTTGTAGTGCGTATCTGGAATTTTGGGGTTTCATGAATTTTGTCTAGATCTGGATTTTGATTTAGCAGCTAAAAACAAGCAGCCAGCAGCCAGCAGCTAGAAGCCAGGAGCCAGAGACTAGCAGCTTAAGGCCGGGAGCTTTTAGTGGGGACCTTGCATGCAACGTCCGTACGTGATATTGTTCTTTTCCCCCATTAAGCTCGATTTGTAATGCCGCTCTCCCGTATAGAGACCAAAGGTCAATGGTCAAAAGTCAACAGTCAACAGTCAAAGGTCAACATAATTTTTTGGCAGTTTCTTAAATTTTTCTTAACTTTACGAGTTCAGACAAAATTCTACCGCTATGCTTACACGGATACTTGCCTTTGGATTGGTTTTTTTTCTTGGGATCAATTTTGCAGAAGCGCAACGCCCCTTTATCACCACCTGGAACTCTGCAAATGCTGGAATA
>SLKL01000479.1 GCA_007134625.1 Saprospiraceae bacterium | reverse complement strand
ACCTCTCTCCCTCATATTCTGTTAAAAATTTGCCACTCATATACAAGAGATGCTTACAGTAAACAACCAAAATCTAACCCATGAAAATATTAATCCTCGGAGCAACTGGTAGAACGGGAAGGCAAATCCTGGAGACTGCTTTAATCAGAAAGATTGAAATCAATTGCCTCGTACGTTCAACTAAAAAAATCAAGAACTTCATTCCCAACGATAAGCTGACCGTCCACATAGGTAGTCCGGATAAAATGGAGGATTTGAAAAAAGCGGCTGAAGGTTGTGATACCATTATCAGTGTTTTGAATATTTCCCGAAAGTCGGACTTCCCCTGGTCATCGCTCCGCACCCCTAAGACCTTTTTATCAGATGTAATGAAAAATATTATAACCATTGCAAATGCTGATAATAGTACCATGAATTCAGTTGTCACCTGCTCTGCATGGGGAGTACACGAAACCATCCAACATATTCCGTGGTGGTTTAGACTACTGATAAATTACAGCAATATCGGTGTGGCTTACAAGGACCACGAGAAACAGGAAACACTTCTTTCTGAATCAAAAAATATCAAATGGGCCATAGTTCGACCTGTGGGCTTAATCAACAGAAAAAAAGTAAAGGCAGTAAACGTCAGTTTCGACAACAAACCTAAGCCGGGTATGACCATTTCCCGCCGGGAGCTAGCTCAATTTATGTTGGACATCGCTATAAATGACCGAGATTACTGGTATCAGAAACCTACTATTTCAAGTTCATTTTTTGGCTAAGTGAGATGGTGGAAGGAATTGATAATTGACAATGGATAATGAATAATTACGAGTTACGTGTATAATTGATAATTTTTTATAGGATTGAAGTTAATAGGGTGTATCAGGGATAGTCAAATCAATGAAAGCAAAGAAATAAGGTTTGAGGTAATATAGGGTTTTCCTTCTAATCCTCTAGATGATTTTTACTTCCTAAAAGGTTAAAAAAAATAATAAAACATGAAGGTATTAAGGTTAATTAAGGCATTTAGGTTAATGGAGGTTCCCACCTTAATCCTCTTAATGATCCTTAATTTCTTAATGTTAAAAAACATGAAAGTGTTTTAAGCTAATTCTGATAGTAATTTCTTGTTCGAGTGTTATTGATTTTATACTTGAGTCACCTGCCAAAATGCCTTTTGTCCAAGTGTTTATTGGGGCAAAATTAGCCCGCTAAACCTGCATTTTGTCAAACACCCCAAGACCCTCCCTTAACAACAATAAGGAAAAAATGTCTATCTTCGTCTTTCACACAATCCTTTAATTCACCAAAGATCGGATGAAAACAGCACTTTATACCATAGCCTTTATAAGTTTAGCACTGTCACTTAAATCTCAAACCGTGAGTGTAGAAGAATCTGTTTATGGTATTCAAACCGGATTTTTAGGAATTTGGGGTTACAATGAGGCTAAACTTACCAATCAAATCGTACTCAGGAGTGAAATTGGTTTCGATAGTGGAATCTGGTCTGGACCTTTTGATGATAAAACAGGTTTTTTGATGAGCCCCGTAATTACTGCAGAACCCAGGTGGTACTATAATCTGAATAAAAGAGAAAGCAAAGACAGAAGAATTGATGGAAACAGCGGTAATTTTATCGCTCTCAAGGCAAGCTATCACCCGGACTGGTTTGTTATTTCTAATTACGAAAATGTGAGTATTATCAGTCAGGTATCAGTTATTCCGACTTGGGGTATCAGAAGAAATATTGGCAAACATTTTAATTTTGAAACCGGAATCGGGTTGGGTTACCGTTATATTTTTGCCAAGCGAGCCGGCTATTCTGAAAACGATAGTGATGCAGCCTTGAATCTACACCTTAGATTGGGCTACAGATTTTAACAAATGAGCCCGCTCCGGTTTATAGCCTGTTATAGCTTTCCTCATCAAACTTTGTGCCCGGTCACCCAAAAACGGGAATTAACCATAAAATAACCCCACTCACAAGCTGCTACACAACTCATTTCCAAAAATTCCATTAATTTTAGATTCATAATAACTGAAGCCCATGCTTTGAATAGCGTGTTTGCGTTTTTATCAAAAAAAGAAATCGGACCTGAGATGAATCACTATAACCCACTGGAAAAAGTAAATAAAGACCGAAAGTTCATTATTGATTGCTACATTCAAATGCTTTCCCGGATAAATGAGAATGAAGTGATTAAACTCATCAACAATCCCAATCAGATCAACAGAGACAGCCTTTCGGACAGTAAAATTGTACAGTCGCTGAGTATTTATTTTCAGTTGATGATTTTGGTGGAAGAAAATGCTACGACTCAATACAGGAAGAAAAAGGAAAGTAAGCTTAGTACAGAAACGATCAGAGGCACCTGGGCTGAAGCCATTAAACAGTGGGTTGAGAAAGGGTTGAATGAGGATGAAATGTTAGCAATAATTGCCGATTCGCAGGTAATGCCTGTACTTACTGCCCACCCAACAGAAGCCAAAAGAGTTACAGTTATCGAAATCCACCGCGAGTTCTATTTACTTCTGGAAAAAAGAGAAAATAAGTCCCTGAGTAAACTTGAACAGAACACTATTACAGAAAAAATCATCAAGCTGCTGGAAAGGTGGTGGCGGACAGGAGATATTTATCTGGAAAAACCACGGATACAGGACGAAAGAGCAAATGTGATTTACTATTTTAAAAACATTTTCCCTCAGGTGCTGGAAAAAAGTGATGAACATTTAAAAGCCACATGGATCGAATTGGGACTAAATTCCGATAAAATCAATGACCCCGATGTTTTCCCGAAAATAACTTTTGGCAGTTGGGTAGGAGGAGACCGGGACGGACACCCTCTGGTAACTCCGGGATTTACTCAGAAAACACTAATGCTGCACAGAAATGAAGCCCTCAATCTTTTAAGGAGTAAACTTACAGAAACCATTAGAAAGTGCTCTATATCAGGGATTTCAAATGAAGTTCCGACTCAGCTGCTGGAGGCCATGACTGAAAGAGCAAAGGGTTTAGGAGAAAAAGCTGAGGAAGTCATAGAAAGAAACCCGCACGAACCCTGGCGACAATATATTGGGCTTATGATGGTCAGATTGGAAAACACCATTTCCGGACATTCCGCCGACACCAATGCCTTTTACAAGTCGAGCAGAGAACTCAAGGCGGATGTCAAAATTTTAAGGGATTCAATGATCGAAACAGGCATGGAGAACCTGGCGGATGAAATCCTTTTTCCATTGGAAAGAATGATTGATTGTTTTGGTTTTCACCTTGCAAAGCTGGATATCAGGCAAAACAGTGCTTTTCACGATAAGGCCATCTCTCAAATATTAGCGGCGAATGGTGAAGAGGATTACGCGTTCCAAAACTGGACGGAGGAAAAAAGAGTAGCTTTTTTGAATAGACAGCTTAAGAGTAGTGAGTTAATCACGGATGTTACCCTGTCTTACGGCAAGGAAGCGGATGATGTTTTGGATTGCTACAGAGTAGTTCGCAACCATGTGAATAATTACGGAGCAGAAGGCATAGGTGCTTTTATTATCAGTATGACGAGAAATTTAAGCGACTTGCTGGTGGTTTACTTTTTGATGAAAGAAACACAGTTGCTCAACACGACTATTAGGGTAGTACCGCTATTGGAGACGATTGAAGACCTGCACAATGGTCCGGAGATTCTCGAGCAGTTTTTACAACATCCTGTAACACTAAAAAGGGCAGCTAAAACTACCAATAGGCAGGAGATAATGTTGGGGTACAGTGACAGCAATAAGGATGGTGGAACGCTTGCCAGCAGATGGAATTTGTACAAGGCTGAACAGAAACTTTCAGAAGTAGCTAGGAAAAATAATTTTCAGGCTTATTTCTTTCATGGGACGGGAGGCACCATCAGCAGGGGAGGCGGGAAATATCACCGCTTTCTGGAAAGTAAACCACTGCACACAGTGAATGATTTTATCAAAAAAACAGTGCAGGGGGAGTCCATAGCTCAATTGTTCGGTAATCCACTGACGGCGATATACAATCTGAACACCCTTGCCTCCGGTGTTGCCAAGCAATCTGTATTGAGTAAGTTTACTGCTGACCGCCTCAATTACCCACTCGATATAATGGATTATCTGTCTGAAAAATCATTTGAACATTACACCTCCTTGATAGAGACTCCCGGTTTTATCAATTTTTACAGCAAAGCAACCTGTATAGATGTCCTGGAAAACAGCAGAATAGGGTCCCGACCGGCGAGAAGAACGGGTACGAGAACGCTAAATGACCTAAGAGCAATTCCCTGGGTATTTAGCTGGAATCTTTCACGTATTTCCATCACGGGTTGGTATGGGATAGGCTCTGCTTTGAAAAGCCTGAAAAAAGAAAAACCGGAAGCATTTAACAGATTAAAACAATTTACAGACAATTGGCCCTTTTTCAAGTTTTTGTTGATTCAAACTGAAACCAACCTGATTCTCGCCAATAAGGAGATTATGCGTCTCTATGCCGACTTGGATGAAAACGCTGCGGAACGTGAAACTTTTATCACCAAAATAATTGAGGATTATGACAACTGTTTTGAAATGATAGAAGAGCTTTTTCAGGAACCGGCAAGCGTCAGAAGAGAGGTTCAATACGATAATTTAGCATGTCGAAATGAGCAATTGAATCTGCTCCATCATTTGCACCTTGAATACATCAGAAAGTGGAGGGCAATACCCGATGAAAACAGTAATGAAAAAGAAAAAACGCTAATGCAGTTGTTGAGTATTATCAACTCGCTTTCAAGTGGCTTGAAAAATACGGGTTGATGGAATTTTGGCTTGCAATAGAATAATCGGGATATAAATAATCAGCGCTAAACTTATTCAGTCAAAAATTCAGTACCTTAGAGCGTATAACAGTCGGAACCAACTAAATGACTAAAATTCGATTCAGGAAAGAAAAATTATCTATTCAGCAAATTGGACTGAATCGGTTTTGGGTTGGGGTCGCTGCAGGCCTAATATCAGCTATTGTGTTCTCCTT
>SLKL01000357.1 GCA_007134625.1 Saprospiraceae bacterium | reverse complement strand
TCATTAAATCTAAGTAATGCCCTTACCGGAATTTCCAATTCAAGAGCAAGGTCAGCGATGTTTTCACCTGCTGAAGCTTTAACTACTCTCAGTTGGTTGATTTCAAATTCTCTTCTGGGACGTTGGTTTACTCCTGAATTGTTAAAAATATTATCACTCTGCCTGCGTGTGCTTGAAGGTGCGGATGTGTTATTCTGAGTTACATTTGGCCTGCTTACAATAAAATCAGGATCATCCAATGCCCTATCCAATTCATACAAACTGTAATTATTGATCACATTAATCAACAGTTGACCATACCTCCTGTTGGTCGCATAACCGGACTTTTGCAAGCCGTGTGCCCATGCCTCATAATCGTAGGGATCGAGATCAAACAACCATCCATATCGCGTTCTTCTATCATCGCCGGCCAGAAAATCTGAATGCGCAATAAAAGATTCTTCCGCTGAACTGTAAGCTCGGAAACAACTTTCTATTAATCTCCCCCGGGAATCGCGGTCATCATCCTTTCGATAATGTGTTCCTCCACTCCAGTTTCCACCGCATTTGATACCAAAATGATTGTTTGCTCTAAGAGCAAGTTCACTTCTTCCGGCATTGGATTCAAGTATGGCCTGTGCCATTTTTATACTGGCAGGAATACCGGTACGTTCCATTTCGAAAATAGCTATATCTTTGTATTGCTCAATGTAATTGTAAATAGCTTGCCTTCCGTCTGATGCCATCAAAACGAATGGAGCCATAAAGAAAATGGTCAAGAAGAGGGGGATTCTATTTAATTTCATGATAACAGCTTTTTCAATTACAGTAGCAAAAATCGTGCCTAAGTGGTGTTTTTCAATCAAAAACATCTTAAATTTTTTCTTAATAAGATAAAAACGCGACATGAGGCAGATCAGTTCGTTTACTTCGGCAAATGAAAACGATTTTTTTATCGTTAGTAATGCGAACAACAATTAAAATGACATTACCTTATCATTTTTTAAATAAATGCTAACACTAAATTGAAATGATACATCAACTAATAATCCTGAAAAAGTCCGGTTTTTTCATTATAGCAATTGGCCTAATTCTTTTCCTCGTTTCCTGTGGCAGCGAAAGTGAGAGAAAGGCGGAAGAAACAAGCGCCCAAGTTACCTCCGGTGTAGCTGAGATTGATGAAGTCACTTCTTTGATCAATAAAGACCCGGAAAATGCTGAATTGCACCACGTGAGAGCAACTCTTTACTACGAAAGAGGAGTGTTGAGAGAGGCAGTGAGAGACTGGATGACTGCTATTAGATTGGACTCACTCAATCCTGAGTATTACCATAGATTATCCGATGGTTTGATGGATGACAATCAGCCGGTAGAGGCTATAGAGGTCATGGAAGACATTGTTGATATTTATCCCGAGCGTGTACCTTCACTGCTAAAGCTGGGGGAGCTCTATCTCATTATGGGTTTTTACGACGATGCCATAACGGCTTTTAACCGAGTGATACTTGTGGAGCCCAATCACCCCGATGCCCTGTTCATGAAAGGATTAACTTTCAGGGATCAGGGAGACACTTCCCGTGCGCTTAGGTTTTTACAAGCTACTATTAATTCCGACCCTTCTTATACGGATGCCTATTTGATTTTGGGACAACTAAATCAGCGTCTAGGTAATCCCGTTGCTGAAAGGTTTCTCAAAAATGCCATTCGCCTTGAGCCTGACAATCCCGTGGTTTACCATGCATTGGCTGAGTATTACCACTTCAATGATGATCTGGAAAGGGCTTTGGAGGAATATCGGAGTATGCATGTAAAATTTCCACTTTATGCCGATGCCTTCTATAATTCAGGGCTTATTTTTATGGAAATGGACTCACTCGACGCCGCTTATGAAATGTTTGAAATGGCAATAAATGTCAGACCAACCATGGCTAGAGGTTATTTCTATATGGGGCTGATTTATGAAGCTAAAAAAGACTACGTCAGGGCACTTGATCTTTTTGATCAGGCCATAAGTCTTGCTCCCAACTTCAGACGAGCGGAAGAAGCTATAAAAAGGGTGCAACATATGATGGATATGGAAAGCTGATTGGATTCTTGGCTGCTGGCTACTGGTCTCTGGCTTCTGGCTTCTGGCTGCTAGCTACTGGTCTCGGGCAGGCCAAAAGCAAGGAGCTAATATGGTCAGGAACCAATTTAGCCAATTCACCGCAGAGATATCAGAGCGCGCAGAGGTTATTAATGTTCAGAAAAAGAGTAAACTCATTAATCAACCTTATGGGATTTTAGCAATACAGTAAAATTTATTGCAGCACCCAAAGTTTACTGGTGGCTTGAGAATCCGTGATTATTGATTCGGTCAAGAAATATCAACTTGGTCCAAGCTAGAAGCAAGAAGCTAAAAGCTTATAATTTTCAGGCTTTATCACAATACAAAATCAATACTGAATCGGCCTAAAGGCTTAGCCCTCTTACCCGTATTAGATTAACATTATATGCCCAGATTTTCAGATATTCAAAATAATCTGATTAAATTAGCGACTGCCAAAATAGAATCTGATAATGAACATGATAAAGAATGTTGGGTAGCTTTGAATGCAAAATCGTTTTGCTCAAAAAAGAGAAGATTTTATGCATTGAAAAAAAGATTTAAAACTCTAGAACTATAGTAAAGTAGTAAATAAATGAAATCAACATTGAAAATTAACCATTAAAAGATGATAGAAGTACTAAACAAGCTATTATCGCTCAACACCGAAAACGAAGTGGTAGAATTTAAGGAAGCGAAAAACCAATATAACAAAGACAAATTGGGTAGGTACTTCTCTGCTTTAGGCAATGAAGCAAATCTTAAAGAAAAAGAGCATGCTTGGTTGTTATTTGGCATCAAAAATGACAAAACTGTTGTAGGAACCAGAATCAATGATAGTCAAATCAATGAATATAAAGCAGAAATGGCAAATCATACCAGCCCCAAACTCTCATTTGTCGATGTTCATAAAGTGACTTACCAAGGATTAGATGTTTTGATGTTAGAAATTCCTGCTGCACCGCAAGGCACTCCAATTTCTTGGAAAGGACACCGATACGGTAGAGATGGCGAGAGCCTTGGAGGATTAAACGATTTTGAATTAAAGAAAATCCAGTTGCAGATTCCAAAAACCGATTGGAGTGCTCAAATCATCGAACAAGCAAGTCTAAAAGATTTATCGACCGAAGCCATTAAGGTGGCCAGAAAACAGTTTGCTGAAAAAAATCCTAAACTAAAGGGGGAGATTTCCAACTGGGATGATGCCAAATTCCTCAATAAAGCAAAAGTTTGTATCAACGGAAAAATTACAACTACTGCCATTTTGCTTTTGGGCAAACCAGAATCAGAACATTTTCTTTCTCCCGGCACCGCTAAAATTTCTTGGATATTAAAAGACCGAGATAATATTGAAAAAGATTACGAGCATTTTAGTTGTCCTTTACTTTTGGAAGTTGAAAATGTAAAGTTAAAAATTAGGAACCTTAAGTACCGCTACATTAAAGACGGTACATTGTTTCCTGATGAAGTTGACCAGTATGACCCTTATATCATTCGTGAGGCACTCAATAACTGTGTCGCACATCAGGATTATAGTTTAGGCGGTAAAATAAACGTGGTAGAACACGAGGATGGTAAATTAACCTTTGTGAATTCAGGTACTTTTATTCCCGAAAGTATAGAAAAAGTAATAGAAGCTGATGCTCCTGAAACAAATTATCGCAATCCGTTTCTAGCCAATGCCATGGTTAACCTTAACATGATTGACACCATTGGGAGCGGAATAAAGAAAATGTTTGTGATACAAAAAAATAAGTATTTTCCTTTACCGGATTATGATTTTAGTAATGAGAAAATAAAAGTACAAATCACAGGAAAAGTAGTTGATGTTAATTACGCTCGAAAATTAGCGGAGTTAAAAGAACTGAGCTTACAAGAAATTATGCTGTTGGATAAAGTGGCTAAAAATAAGCCAATTACCAACGAAGATGTACGGTTTTTAAAATTGAAGAAATTGATTGAAGGTAGAAAGCCAAATTATCATGTTTCATCATCAATAGCCAATGTTACAGGAGAAAAAGCAGATTACATCAAACAGAGGGGAATTGATGATACTTATTGTCAAAAGATAATTCTTGATTATTTGAGTAAATTTAATCAAGGAAGAAAATCGGATTTTGAACAAATCTTATTAGATAAACTTCCCGATGTTTTAGACATTGAGCAAAAGAAAAATAAGGTAAAAAACAATCTTCAAACCTTAAGAAAACAAGGGAAAATATTTCCTGATGGTAAGGTGTGGAAAATGTCTAAACCAAAATAGCTTAGACATTTTTAGACGAACTTTTAGACATTTTTAGATGAAATTTAGACGAGAAAGCAAACTACATTAAATGTAATAAATTGTAAATCAACAGGAAGAATAAAAAAGTATGTGATTGGCTAAAATATTTGTTTTAGACATTTTTAGACGAAATTTAGACGAACTTTTAGATATTTAATATAAATTAAACAATGCCAAATTAAGTAGAAGTATCCTAAGATCAAATAGGAAAAAGCAAAAGCACTAATGCTTTAGGGATGCGGAGAAATGCAGCAGAAAGCCTATGAAAAGACCTTATTACAGCAAAAAGTAAAAATCACCATTGTCAATCAACTCCCCTACTCCCCTTCCTCAACAAAATCAGCCAATACATTTATCCTGCCATTGGCAATTATTTTGTCTATGGTCGAATCTTCATTGATCAATAACAGTGCTGCATCTCTGCCAATTCGCGGAAAATCGGGTAAAGTCTGATCTGCGCTCAAGAGTAGAAATGGAAGCGAGTGTCTGATTTCCGCGTCAGGCAATTGCCTAAGTCTGAAATATCCATAACCGGACTCAATAAAGGAAATCCAGTTTTGCTCGAGCAGGTGATCGAGATCCCGGAACACCTGCAAATGCACTGAAGCTTGCCTTATCCTATAATTACTCGCATCAAAATGGCTGTAGTAACCAAAAG
>SLKL01000230.1 GCA_007134625.1 Saprospiraceae bacterium | reverse complement strand
AAAGCTGATTGGAATAGAACAACTTGACTTAAAAAAAGCAATAAACAGCTCCCCAAAAATACCATCCTTTACGGCCCTCCCGGAACGGGAAAAACTTACAGCCTGAAAAATGATTTTTATGATGAATATACAAGTAGAGAAACGTCTTTAAGTAAGGAAGAATTTTTTGAAGAGGTGGTCAGAGATTTGACTTGGTGGCAGGTAATAGGACTTGCCCTTTTAGAAGAAAATGAGGTAAAAGTCAGTGAGATTTTAACCAATCGATGGGTCTCGAAAAAGGCAGATTTGTCGGAATCTAAAAATGTCAGAGCTACAATCTGGGGTACGCTTCAAATGCATACTGTTGAGGAAAGTGAAACGGTATTGTATAAACAGCGTCAGGTACCTTTAATTTTTGATAAAAATAAGGATAAGAGCTGGAAAATACTGAAAAGTGAATTGGAAGAGCAGGCGCCTGAACTTTACGAAATCAGAGATAAGGTAAATAACTTCAATCCCCAATCACATAACATCATCAAACGCTATGTCTTCACTACCTTCCACCAATCTTTTAGTTACGAGGATTTTATAGAGGGTATCAAGCCTGTGATGTCTGATGTGGAATCCGATACGGAAGGAAGTGTGTCTTACCACATTGAGGACGGTATATTTAAAAAGTTGTGCAAAAGGGCGGTATCGGATCCGGATCATAGATATGCGATTTTCATAGATGAAATCAATCGTGGAAATGTCTCGGCTATTTTCGGGGAGTTAATCAGCTTGATTGAACCGGATAAAAGAAAAGGTCAGGAAAATGAGCTCGTTGCGGAATTGCCTTATTCTAAAAAAGAGTTTTCCGTCCCATCAAATGTGGACATCTATGGCACCATGAATACTGCTGACCGTTCTGTAGAGGCTTTAGATACGGCACTTAGGAGGCGGTTTTCCTTTTTGGAGTATATGCCAAAACCTGAGCTATTAGCTGATAAAGGCGAAAATGGAAATGGAACTGTAGCCGGAATAAACCTGGTTAAATTACTCAGCACCATTAATGACCGCATTGAAGTATTGATTGACAGAGATCATACCATAGGTCATGCTTATTTTATGTCGGTAAAAAACATAAAGGACCTTCGCTCTGTGTTTAAAAATCGAATTATTCCCCTGCTACAGGAATACTTTTACGGTGATTATGCCAAAATGGAAATGGTCATAGGTCCGGATTTTTTCGAGAAAAAAGCTATACCCGAAGTTAAGTTCGCTACAGAGGCTGTAGATTATCAATTGGAAGGTTTTGTGTACCATATCCGAAACCCAGAAGCCGAAGATTTCGATATGGAAAAAGCTCTCAAACGTTTGCTGAACAAAGACAATGAGGAATAAATGCATACCATTGAGCGATACGAACATGGACGGCTGTTAATTGGAGAAGAGGGATTTACCCGAACTCATTGGGAGGCCTGTGTTCGGCTCAATCAGTTACACGAGGGCAAGTATTTTGAACTGCTGCCTCAGGGTATCAAATTCAATCAATATGTTGGTGTACTGCAGGTTGGTGGACTTTTACTGCAAATTCACCCCAAAGCAGGTAAAGCTGATGACAGCAAGCGCTGGAAAGGTGTTTTGCTCGAAATGCTGAAAGCCTGTGGTCGTTTGAAAGCTCAGACTCCAGGTAGTGCAAGGGTCAAAAAACAAAACCTCAATTTACTTGAGGTCTATTTCGAGTTTTTTCTCAGGGAAGTGGAGTACCTCATTCACAGAGGCTTGATTAAGCGTTATCGCAAGCATACCGCCAATGTGTCTGCGCTAAAAGGTAAACTCGAGTTTGCGGGCAACATCCGTCAGAATATCGTTCACAAAGAGCGGTTTTACACCTCACATCAGGTGTATGATTATCAGCATAAACTCCATCAGATATTAGCTTTTGCCTTAAAAATCGTAGATCATTTTTGTAGCACCACCTATTTAAACGACCTATGCAAGCGTGTATTCCTCGCTTTTCCTGAAATGGAAAGTATCAAAGTCAATGCAGCCCTCCTCAATAATATCACCATCGACCGAAAATCAGCTCCCTATGAAAGAGCCCTTGAACTGGCAAGGTTTATTATACTAAGCTACTCACCGGACATCAGCCACGGCAACAAAAAGATGATCGCCCTCCTCTTTGATATGAATCAACTCTGGGAGGAGTACATCTTCCGACATCTGAAAAAATACATCCTAAAGCATCCGGAGCTTGGTCTTAGCATCAGGGCACAGGAATCAAGACTTTTTTATGGAAGTTCCCGTTACCTTTGCCCGGATATTGTTCTCCGCAAAAAGGATGAAAACAATACCCAAACTATAGTTATTGACACCAAATGGAAAAATCCCGGTTCCTATTCCGCTATGGAAGACCTTCGCCAACTTTATACCTATGCACGTTTTTGGCAAGCTGAAAAAGTCATTTTACTCTATCCAGGAAACCAACCCGAAACGTCATTTATCCCCTACCAAAACCATAGTGTAGACATCCTCCATCACCGATGTAAAGCTGCATTTGTAAATGTAGTTGATGAGGAAGGGAGGTTGAGGGGTGATGTGGGGGAGAGGGTTTTTGAAAGTATTGCTCACCTTTAACGAAAAACGACGAGATTAGGCTATCTAACCATGTTTAGCTACTGTAAAGTTGAACAGTTGAATCTTAATAAATTCAACTGAATTTTTAGGATTTGGAGCTAAAAGTGCGGGAAAGAATCTCCGGGTATCTCTATTATGCATTGAGTTTTGTGTGAAGAAACCGTGGTACGAAATGCTCACCAACCTTCAAGGTGTTTTAAAGCCTTAAAGTAAGGCGAGATAGGTTCTTAGATGTGGGAGTGGGTAGATAATAAAATTTAAATCACTGAATACCTTTTTTTGTGGTGTGCATTTTTTGCTAGTATATCTTTCACTTTGTCTTTCTTCTTATCTCTAGAATTAAAAATTTTAATTCTTCTGGAAGGCCATGATTGCATCCACAAAGCTCGCAAAATTCTAATTCTAATTCACTATCTTCTTCTTCACGAATTCTTGTGACGATTTTGTAATTAAATAAGTGTCGAACTAATGTTATTAAAATTTCTTTGTCCTTGCTTTTACTATTATTGAGTTTATCAAGCAGTAAATTCATAATTTTGAGAATACTTAATAACTCTGATACTGATTGATGACTATGTAACTCGTCTTGTGTCCCGTGATGATGGCAACGAATTTGAGCAAATAAATGATAAAATGCTTCCCCACCTTTAAATTCAGTTTCGGTTTCAATTTCTTCAATATTTTTTAGTTGGTCTAATGGTAAGGTCTTAAAATGAAAGCTGTTAATGCTTTCCGTTAAATAGGAATATAACTGATTTAAGTTCTGACTTTCATTTTCACATTCTTTATCGATTGTGTCCTTATCAATTTGGTACTGAATTAACTCGTTTGCTTTCACTTGTGCTTGAAGAGCATAAAAAACCAGAAATGCTCCAATTAAATTCATGAATGGTGCTGTTATTCCACCAATAGTATCACCAATTTGTCCGGTATTAGTGTAATTGAACCGGTCATGAAAATATTCACCTGTTAGAAGAACTGGCATTATTAATATAACAAGGCCACCAACTAAAAGTAACCATTTTGCTCGTCCAAGAATTTTGGTTATTTCTTTGTGTTTATTTTCTGTCATAAAGGTTTATTTTATTAGAGAATATAGCGGGTTTCTTGTTTTTCACTTCTTGGCTTATAAGGTCGGAAAATAACTACCAGTATTATTTTTTACTACTAGTAGTTATTAATTTTATCTCGATTTTAAGTTTAGATTATTTTTCTAAGTACATGACAAAAATTGGATAATAATAGAACCTTTATTTTTTAGTTTACCTAGCCGAAGGCAAGGCAAAGCCACCAAGGCGCAAAGTAACGCAAAGGATATGTGGTTATTTCAAGTTGTTTGGTAATCAAAAACACTTTGTTTCTTGCATAAAAGTCTGAATTTACTAAATTGTCTTAGCGATAACTTGGCGGCCTGGCGTCTTAGCGTGAACCAAATCTTGTTTAACACCTATTGTAATAAAATAGGTTAGATACTAAATTAACTAATTGATTTAAAGAGCTAAATTACAAGCATTTTGGGCACTAGCTTTATTATTCATCTATGTTTTGTTCTATAAAATTTTAAATTTTTGTCATGTACTCAGATTATTTTTGATTTAACCTCCATTTCCTCCCAGATTAATTTTAAAAGACATTCTTTGGCAAGGCTGCTAAAACCTTTGTTTATTTTTTTTAAATCTGATCCGAATTCAGTGATATTGCCATGAATTATTCCATCTCTTATTTCAATCAGGCACTTAATATCAATCGGAATATTATGTTTAGTGTAATCCATCTGCAGTGACTCTATAACTAACTCAATGTTTCTCCTGGATTGAGCACTTTTTTTCAAAAGGATACTATTTTTAAATCCCAAGTTTAGGTTACTTTCCAGGAAAGCCTCTTTCTCTATCGGGTTTTCAATTAGCTCAGAAATTTGGTCAATCAATCTCTGGCAAAGTCCTTTGATTGGTTCTTTTTTTGGATCCAGATTTCCAAAATACACTTTAGGCTCTGACGGAATGACCCTTCGGATTTTCTTGAGATAAATAAAACAATTCTCTAGAATATTATATAATAGCAAGAACTTAGAGCTTTTATCCACCATTCGTGACTGTACATATTTGAAGATATTTTCTTCCCACCAGTTATAATTATCTAATAATTCTGAATGGATTAGATCGCTGGCTTTAAAAAAATCGTTTAGTTTGGTTTTAATAAAAAACTCCTCGGATTTTAACTCATACCTATCGATATAGGTGTTGATTGATACATTGGATCCGGTTGGCTTTATTTCCTGAATTCTCACTGGAATGATTTCTCTTCCTAGATAGAGTGACATGAGGTGACAAATCAGGCTGCCAAGATTTACCATCTTTTTAAAATTAACATCATGTATGTTTCTTCTACTGGGGCTTATAGTTATAACAGGTCGATAGACAATAAGTGTTT
>SLKL01000208.1 GCA_007134625.1 Saprospiraceae bacterium | reverse complement strand
TTTGAAGGTCATCAAGTGATAGGTCATAACTCAGACCAATACTTATTCCCTCAATCTCAAACCCGATTAGAAATGATAAATCTCTGAATTTATAGGTGTCAAGATTGTTGTTCACTCTTCCGAATACTCCAAAATGTAAAAAGCTATTGTAAGAGTCGTTCAATAAAAATCTACTGCCAGTCCCAAAAAAGAACTGTTGATGAGGCCCTTGAATGGATGCAAGTAATCGCGGAGATAACCAAACGTAGTCTGAAACAGGTGTTTCTACGCTGAGGTGACCTATGAAATTCCGATGTATTCGGTTTTCTGTTTCCCCAAAATAATCCGGCTCTGAAGAATCCTTATAAAACGAGATGTTAGGACTAAGTAAATGTAATATTGCTCCACCCGCATTTAGTCGAAAGCCCCTCCGGTTGTTTAGACTGTAGCTTGCTCCCACAGATACATCTGCGTAGGAAAAGTTATTTTGCGGAAGGTATTCAGAGGTATTGAAATCAAAAGCGTTGGTGCCGTTAAATTGATCCTGAAAACGGATGTTTTCGTAGTTGATGTTTTGTTGGTTCATACCAATAGAAAATCCTGCCGATAAAAACTGCTTGTTTTCACCACTCAGATTTTTATGGAAAGCTCCTACAAGTGAAATCATTGTTTTGCTGAAATCAAAGGTATTGACTTTGTCACTCATGAAATTGGCTCCCAGAGAAAAAGCATCCCTGTTGTTCCTATCTCTGCCCACTTCTAATCTCGCATCCCCCGAAAGGGTGTAGGTGCGGAATGGATTATCTAATACAGCATTCCATTGATTTCTATGTTGCAATGAAATACGATATAGGGCATCGTACGACCCTGCTAATGATGGATTGAATAAAGAAGGCGAAGTATATGCCTGCGTGTACAGTATATCCTGAGCGAAAACCGCTTTTTCAGTACTAAGAAAGAGTGAAAATGCAATAATTGCAGCTACAAGTTTTTTTTGAAGATTCAATCTGCCTGCTAGTTTTAGTTAGTTAACTTATTCTTGTGCGAATCTAATCTGATTTCCGATAATTAACGCAATTTCCCGGTTTATAATGTAAGTGTTAATCTAAAAAGTTGTTTTCTCTCATCCATTGATCATTGAAAACCTTTTTCACATAGCGCGTGCCATGATCATGTAAAATAATAACAACCACATCCTCCTCTTTAAGCTGGTCTTTCAATTGTACCAATCCGGCTACAGCAGACCCACAGGAATATCCTCCGAAAATCCCTTCTTCACTCGCCAATCTTCTTGTCATTACCGCACCGTCTTTATCTGTTACTTTTTCAAAAAGATCAATTACGTCAAAATCTACATTGGCGGGTATAATGTCTTCACCTATACCTTCGGTTATGTATGAGTAAATTTCCGCAGGGTCAATCTCGCGGGTTTCGTGATATTTTTTCAAGGCGGAACCATAAGTGTCAATTCCCCAGATTTTGATTTTGGGGTTTTGTTCTTTAAGGTATCTTCCTGTTCCTGAAATGGTGCCTCCTGTTCCAACGCCAACTACAAGGTGTGTAATCTTTCCATCGGTCTGTTTCCAGATTTCAGGTCCGGTAGTTTCATAATGTGCCTGTCTGTTGGAAAGGTTGTCGTATTGATTGAACCAATAGCTGTTTGGCGTTTCTTCACTAATTTTTCTCGCTACAGAGTAATAAGATTGCGGGTCATCGGCCTCAACATTGGTTGGACAGACAATTACCTCGGCACCAAAGGCCCTTAGTAAGTCAATTTTTTCCTGTGACTGTTTATCAGAAGTAGTGAAGATGCATTTATAGCCCTTTACTGCTGCTGCTATAGCAAGTCCCATACCGGTATTACCTGAGGTGCATTCAATAATGGTTCCACCCGGTTTTATACGCCCGTCTTTCTCTGCATCTTCCAGCATTTTTAATGCCATTCTGTCCTTTATAGAGTGACCCGGGTTAAAACTTTCAACCTTGGCCATAACCAAAGCAGGTATGTCACCTATTACACTATTTAACTTTACCAGTGGAGTGTTGCCAATGGTCTCTAATATACTTTTAAAGTATTCCATTTATTTCTTTTTCTAATCAGCCTGCAAATATCTAACTTTTACGAAGAATCTCTGATCAATAACACCTAAATGTCTTGCAAGTGCGTCAGAAACTATCAAAATAACGTCAGAACTATAGAGACTGACAGGAATTCTGCCTGAAACTTTTCCATAGGCCTTTCTACCAAACATAGGATTCTCAATTTCGATTATGCTGTTTATTGGCGCATCTCTGTGAAGTACATAAAATCCGGTAGTTGATTTCCAGTCCTGATTCCAGACAGCTACACCTCGTTGCTCTTCATAGTTCATTTCGACTATTGTGGCTGTTTCCGGTGGATTTTTAAGATTAACTTCTTCATGAGCTATTGTTCCCTGAGTTTGAGTCGTGGACTCTGTTTGCATTTCAGTATCTTGAGGAGCTTCCCGGACTTCTGAAGGAGTCGTCCTGCTTGAAAGTGAGCCGGAAGGTGCAGTATTAAAATATCCTACTACCAATCTTTGCCCCGGGCTAAGGTCAGCCGAACTTAGGCTATTCATTCTTTTTAACTCATCAATAGTCAAGCCACTTGCCCTCCTTATTGAAAACAGAGTGGTGCCCGGCTCTACCTCATAAACCAAAATATGACTCCTCTCATCAGCAGCAGATGAAATACGCTGAGGGTTAAATTGAATAATAATCCGATCTCCGGGAGACAAACCGGCTCCTGCCGTGGTCTGATTTTTTCGGATTATTTCATCTACATTGACACCATAAGCCCTTGAGATTCCAAAGAAAGTTTCTCCCTGTTGGACCTCATGATGATAAATGATTTTGCCGTCATTTTCCAGGGAAACCTGAATTTCTTTTTGTGCCAACAAAGAGAAAGGGGTCAGAATAAAGACCAAATAAAAGATTCGTGTTAACTTCGTCATTTCTTTGCAAGATGATTAGAGTGCAAATATATTAAAAATAATCGTAATATATAATCTATGTGGAAAAAAAATTCTCCTGTAGTTGCCATTATTCCTGCCCGCTATGAATCCATGAGGTTGCCCGGCAAGCCCCTTATCAATATCGGGACCAAATGTCTTTTGCAACGGGTTTATGAAAACGTACGGGACAGTAACTTTTTTGATCGGGTGATTATTGCGACTGATCACAGATCTATTCACATTTTGGCAGAGTCCCTCGGTGCCGAAGTTTTTATGACTTCCCCAAATCATCTTAGCGGTACTGATCGCTGTGCTGAGGTAGCGAGACAGCTCGAGGGTAATGAATTACTGGTAAATGTTCAGGGTGATGAAATTATTACTAACTGGGAAGGGATGGAAGAGTTGATTGATATGATGCAGGAGGGATTTTTTGAGGTAGGAACCCTTGCGAGCCCAATAGTCAACAGACAGGAATTGTTTTCTCCGAATGCTGTGAAAGTAGTTTTTGACAGGTTAGGTAAGGCACTGTATTTTAGTAGATCTGTTATTCCTTTTGTTCGTGATATACCGGAAGAGGACTGGATCAATCAAGCTGCATTTTACAGACATATTGGAGTTTATGCTTACAGTAATTCAGTGTTGCAGGATATTTCTTCCCTCGATCGGGGCTGCCTTGAAAAGTCAGAAAACCTGGAGCAGCTCAGGTGGATGGAATATGGTTACGATATAGGTATAGTGGAAAGTGCCCTCTGGGAAAGTATCGGTATTGATACCGAAAGTGATCTGATTTCAGCTCGGGAATTATTTTTGGACTAAAAACTTAAAGCTGTTCTGGATCAAACGAAAACGGCATTAGCAGGGATGCGCTTTCAAATTCTACAATAGCAGTATCCGGGTTTCCGATCAATATTCTTATCGGACTTTTTTGGCGGTATTCAAATTCAAGCATTACCTGAATGCAAAAGCCACATGGGAATACAGGTTGAGTTAATTTCTTGTTTGGATTGTCCGCACAGACAGCTAATACTTCAATAGGGTTGTCGGGGTATTGAGCTCCCGCAGAGAAAAGTGCAACACGTTCAGCACATAGTCCGGCAGGGTAGGATGCATTTTCCTGATTTACCCCCTTGATTAATTGACCATTCCCTAAACGCAAAACCGCTCCAACATGAAATGATGAATACGGGGCGTAAGCTGATTGAGCATATTGGAACGCAGTTGCAACTAAATCACGATCTCCTTTATCGAGATCTTCGATAGTGGGGTAGTGCTTGTAGCTGATTTCTCTGCTCTTTAAAAAGTTTGATTTACACATCTCCCGTTCAGTTGAGTTAACAGGTGAAAATTGATACAGCAAAAATCAGACCGAATTTAGTTTTTTGATTTCCTTCGAACAAGTTCAGTAAACATGAGTTCAGCAGAAGCAGGGTTGGTGGCTAATGGTATGTTGTGAACATCGCAAATTCTCATCAGCATTTGCACATCCGGTTCGTGTGGGTGTTTATCAAGAGGATCCCTGAAAAAAATAATCAGATCGATTTTCTTTTCTGCCGCCATAGCTGCGATTTGTGCATCTCCACCGATAGGTCCCGAAAGCAGTTTTATTACCTGCAGTCCTGCTTTTTCTACCAACCCACCGGTAGTCCTCGTTGCTACCAATTCAATTTTATCCAGTATCTCTCTGTAATTGAGCAGAAATGAAACCATATCTGCTTTTTTGCCATCATGGGCAATTATTGCTACGGTCATTTTAAATTTAATTTTGATTTACGAACAAGGAACACCGATATGCGATTTTAGATTTGTTATTTCTTATATTTAGTTTTTATTGGCTATGAGATAAAAGAATGCATTAAAAATTTAATCCTAAATTAATCTTTTAACAAATTGAAAATCAATCAATAAGATTTTGTCAGATTTTTTATTTTAACTAATGAAACTAATAAAAGCTATAAGACCTCACACGTAGTTTTTTAATTGTAAACTTCATGGTTTCGCCCATAAACACCTAACCTGCTCATAAAAACCGGACCTTCTTGATTTTTTTGAGGATCCATTCAAAGTTGTAGACGATAAGAGCC
>SLKL01000196.1 GCA_007134625.1 Saprospiraceae bacterium | reverse complement strand
TTTTATATATTTGCAAAAAAATCAACTGACATGAAAAAGCAATATTTAGCATTACTAGGACTGCTTCCCTTTCTTCTTTTTTACTCTTGTGGAGAGGCAACTGATGAAAAAGAAATTGAATTACTAACCTTTGATTTGAGTATTGACAATCTGGAGAGACATATTGAAACATTGGCTTCAGATGAATTTATGGGGAGGATGCCAATGACCGTAGGGGAAGACCTCACTTTAGCATATCTTGAAAATGAACTTTCACAAATGGGAATTCAACCAGGTAATCATGGGAGCTTCTTCCAGGAGGTCGGATTAGTAACGGTTTCTTCTACAACTGATGATAACATGGTATTTCGCGGAGGTGATGAGGACATTGTATTAAATAACGGGAGCGATTTCGTTATCTACTCTCAATTATTGCAGGATGAAATAGTTGTTGAAGATGCTGAATTGGTATTTTGTGGTTTTGGTGTGGTAGCTCCTGAATATGGTTGGAATGACTATGAAGGAATTGATATGGAGGGTAAAATTGCAGTAGTGCTGGTAAATGACCCCGGTTTTTATATGGATGAAGATAGTGAGCTGTTTACCGGAAACGCCATGACTTACTATGGAAGATGGACCTACAAATATGAAGAGGCTGCAAGACAAGGTGCTGCTGGCGTTATTATTGTTCACAATGACGATCCCGCCGGTTACGGTTGGAATGTAGTGGAAACATCATGGTCCGGTGCTAAAATGCAATTGGATCTTCCTGAAGGAGCTATAGAAAGGTCGCCACTCCAAGGTTGGATTACTTACCCTGTGGCAGAGCAATTGATGAGTGCTGCCGGACTTGATAAAGAAGAAATGCTACAGGCAGCACTTTCGCCTGATTTTGAGCCGGTACCGCTAGGTTTAAAGACTTCTGCAAAAATGAAAAATACTTTTGAAAGGGGAGTATCGCAGAACGTGGTAGCCATTGTCGAGGGATCAGAAAGACCTGAAGAGTATATTGTTTACAGTACCCACTGGGATCACCTGGGAGTAAGGGCTCCAATTGATGGAGACAGTATTTACAATGGAGCTGTTGACAATGCTACAGGGACTGCTATTTTACTTGAAATCGCGAGAATTGTTCAGAATATGGATGAAAGACCTGAAAGATCACTTGTGTTTTTGTGGGTAACTGCTGAGGAGCAAGGACTACTCGGCTCATCCTATTATGCCAACAATCCGATATACCCAACAAGTCAAACTGTTGCCAATTTGAATGTTGATGGAATTTTCCCTTTCGGACCAACTAACGATTTGATTGTAATGGGATACGACCAAAATGAGCTGGTAGATTGGGCTAAAGACATTGCAGACACCCAAGGTCGTTATGTTGTCCCCGATCAGGAACCTGAGAAAGGATTCTTTTATCGATCAGATCAATTTAGTTTTGCTAAAGTTGGAGTGCCGGCCTTTTATGCTCTTGGAGGAACTGATCTTGTTGATGGCGGAAGAGAAGTTGGTGAACCTTTAAGAGCCGAGTATTTGCGTAAATACTATCATCAGCCGGGTGATGTTTATAATCCCGAAACCTGGGACATGAGAGCTATTGCACAGGATGGTGAGTTTTTCTTACGTTTTGGTGTGGATATTGCTAACAGTGACAAATGGCCTGAATGGAACAAAATTTCAGAATTCAGAGCTATCAGACAAGCTGATAGAAGGTAAGCCTTTTTAGATCATAAGGTAAATCTTCTTTTTATTGAAAAAAAACTAAACAGGTCGGTGTCTAAATTGCAGCCGACCTGTTTTTTATTTTGAGAACTATGTTTTAAAAAGTCCTGAATGAGAAGAGATAGCTTCTACAGTGCAGCTTTAGAAGAAGCCAAGAAAGGTTTGAAGTCCGGCGGAATACCAATAGGTTCTGTGATTGTTCATGAAGGAAAGATTATTGGTCGTGGACACAATCAACGCATTCAAAAGGGGAGTCCAATCCTTCATGGGGAGATGGATGCATTCGAAAATGCCGGCAGACAAAAAGCATCTGTTTACCGTAACTCGGTACTATATACAACACTTTCTCCCTGTTCTATGTGCACAGGAGCTATTTTGCTGTATGAAATTCCCAAGGTCATTATCGGGGAGAATCAAAATTTCAAGGGAGCAGAAAACCTATTAAAAGAAAGTGGGGTAGAAGTGGTAGTCCTAAATGACGAAGAAACCATTAAAATGATGGGGGAGTTTATCGCTAATTTTCCGGAGATTTGGAATGAGGATATTGGGGAGTAGTTTATGGGAGTAGTTTAGGTTTATTATTAATGTTAAATTTGGATATTCAGAACATTAGATCAAATGAAGCTGGCCCTTTTTGGTGTGGGTTTTCGTTGGGGATTTCAGGTCAATGGGGTCCTCAGTATGGTTTTTTCAAAGGGGGATCTCTTAAGGCTATTTGGACACCATTCGGTGAGCTGAGGTTGCTAACTGAAGAAATTCCAACAAAAGATAGATCTTATCGAGATATAGCTTCTAATTACTTTTATGTTTTTAAACTTGGTTTTTAAGATGTATTATGGAATTTAAAAATGATTTTTTAGTGCCTATTTTATTTGTGACTCTTTTAATAGGGTTTCTAATACACTTAAAATTCTCGCTTATTGATGAAAGAATTGATAGATTAGAAAATAGACCGCAAATTATAGATTCATTATTTATGGATATTTCTCTTTTTTGCTAATTAATTGAAACTAAAAAATTCCAATCCGGAGGAAGGACAACTAGCGTTTGTTGCTTTAATATTGTTGAAGGATCAGTTGATTCATTTTATCATTTTGATCGAAAAATGAGAATTGCATTTAAGGTTAAAAATAATATTGCTGTCATGGTAGCTTGTCACTGGTATGAAAATTTAAATTACATTGATATTAATCACAATTATCCGGGCTTAGTTACCATGTATGACAATAGCATGATAAAAATCCGGCAAATTCCTTTGTCTTCATTTTTTACCACTTATTTTATATACGAGAAGGATTTAAGGTTATGTGATTATTTGATTAATCATTAACTATCATTTGGACAGTTATTTTATAATTTAGTCTATAGACGGGATATTCCTAGAAGACAGCCCGCAGAACTTAAAGGAAAACCTAATGGAGCAGGTGGTTCCCTGTGTGCAGCACTCCCGAATACCGCATCATCGCCCGCCACTACGACGGCGGGTTCTCGCAGATGTCCAGCGTAATTTCTATCAACATCAACTAAAATCCCACTCCAAATGAAAAACATTACCAGCATAGTCAAAATCCTATTCCTATCCCTATTTTCGATAGCTACCATGATGGGGCAAAATCCGGCATTTGTGTATTTCACGGGTTATTCACTGCTGGAGAAGAGTCCAGAGAACTTAAAGGATGCCTTGATCCTATTAACAGAGCACTGAGAGAAATGGGAAAAGGATCAATAACCAAAACTCAATCTAAATTTCAAAAAATATTAAGAAATATAGGCTCATTAAGGATTGCATTAAGAATCACAGATCTAAATTCATTTCATTCAATAAATACTTCGCAAATCGCTAATCGGTGTTCCTTGCCTGTCTCGGGACAGAATGTAACGAGATTCGGCGTTCCAATTATTAACAATAACAATAAGAGATTAAGGCTCATTAAGGATTGCATTAAGAATTACTGATCTAAATTCATTTTATTCAATAGATACTTCGTAAATCGTCAATCGGTGTTCCTTGTTCGGCGTTCAAATTCTTTTCAAAACCATTAAGAAATTAAAGGGCATGAAGAGGATTATGATTGAAATCTCCCGCTAACCTTATAGGTTAACCCTATCCCTTCCTTACGCATTGATCCGCAACGCAATTTCATAAAAACCCTGTAAAGCCCAAAAAGACCTTTTTCAACCTAATTCAAACTCGTCTGTGTATTAAAGAAGAAAAAGGACCAGATATCCGTTTGCTCCTCTATTATTTTTGAAATAGGTTTACCTGCACCGTGTCCTGCATCTGTGTCAATGCGAATCAATGCAGGTGCATCGCCGGAATGTACTCTTTGCATTTCAGCAGCGTATTTGAAAGAATGTGATGGAACAACTCTGTCGTCGTGATCAGCAGTCATGATTAAAGTTGCTGGATATTCCACACCTTCTTCAAGATTGTGAAGAGGGGAGTAGGCGTAAAGAAATTCAAACTGATCGGGATCATCTGATGATCCATACTCCGGAATCCAACCTTTACCAACCGTAAACACATGGTACCTTAACATATCCAATACACCAACTCTCGGAAAAACAACTGAAAACAATTCAGGCCTCTGAACCTTGCATGCGGCAACAAGTAGTCCGCCATTGGAGCCTCCAATAATTCCAAGCTTTTCGGAGCTCGTATATCCTTCGTCTATCAGGTATTCAGCGGCAGCGATAAAGTCATCAAATACATTTTGTTTGTTTTCCAGCATTCCCGCTCTGTGCCAATCCTTCCCATATTCACCACCTCCGCGTATATTTGCCAATGCATAAACTCCGCCATTTTCTAATAAAAGTAAATTTGAGGCAGAAAAACTGGGTGTAAGACTGATGTTAAAACCACCATAAGCATAAAGTAGGGTAGGATTGTTGCCATCTAATTCAATTCCTTTTTTATGGACAATAAACATGGGTACACTTGTACCGTCTTTACTCTCGTAAAAAATTTGTTTTTCTACAAACTCTTCCGGGTCAAAGTCCAATCCACTTTCAAAATACTCTTCTGACACACCGGTCTCAATATTGAAACTAAAAATAGTAGAAGGATACAAAAAAGAGGTAAATCCATAAAACAGGGTTTGTTGATCTTTTCCGCCTGAGAAACCACCAGCACTTCCGGTGCCCGGTAAATCCACAACAACGGCATCAGAGCCATCGTAATTCATCATTTCAATTTGACTTTGCGCATCAACCAGATAAGAGGCAAAAAGCTTACCGCCCCCGGTAGAGACTGAGCGGAGTAAATTTTCACGTTCAGGAATAATTTCAAACCAACCGGAAGGATCATTGTTATCGGGATCTACGGAAATCAACCTATAATTTGCCGCATCAA
>SLKL01000252.1 GCA_007134625.1 Saprospiraceae bacterium | reverse complement strand
TCAAGGTTTTGATTGGGTAGGATTTCATTCCGGATAATATCTATCAGTCTTTGATTCATGCGATCGCGTGCATGGTTCCCCTGAGGTGTCTTGTAAACCACCAAAGGTTGCCGATCGCTTCCGGGCTCAGTATGAATAATAAGTTGATTGTCGTAAAACTTCCGGTTGCAGAACTCTATGATTTTGGGGTGACAGCGATAATGCTCCCTCAAAAGTGTCTTTGGAACATTGGGTAACAATTCCAGGACGGAGGACAGCAAACTGTGATTTGAGTAACGATAAGCTGTTTTTAGTTGGTAAGCATTAAAAATCTTGTCGGTCTTTACCCTCATTTCATTATCAACCACATTGGGCAATTGTTTGGTATCGCCGACAATAACTGCACGTTTTGCGCAGGACAAAGCAAGCGCACCTGTCGCCAAATCAACCTGTGAAGCTTCGTCAATAATGACATAGTCATAAAAAGTTTTGTGGGACAAACTTCGCCGCAATGAGTAAGTCGTACTCATGATGACGGGATAATCCTTTAAAAAGGCGTCTGATTTTCGCCTTAATTCTGAAATGGTATAGGGTTCACGCTTTTGATAATGGTATCGATCGCACAATTCTGCCTTAAAATATTGCATGGATAAATCGGTGTTTAACTTCATCCTGCTGTTAAATGAAAATTTTTTTAAGGAGCGCTCTAATGATTCGATTTTCCTGCTCAGTTCCTGTATTTTAGTCGGGTAATACCTGCTCTGACAAATAAAAATCATTTCATCAATTGACTTTTGGTAAAACGACTTATCCTTTATCCCGAATTTAAACCAAAAAATCAATCTCCTGAAGAAGCCGATTTTTTTCCCTTTTTCTCCAAGTGATTCAAGAGTTACCCACAATCGCAACATCTTTTTGGCTTTCACATTTTTTGTAAATACACCTGATACCGCCTCTTTGCTTTTATAGGTTTCCCGGAAATGTTGGTACTCTAATCGAATTTGTTCAATTTGTTGCTTTAACAGCGCCAACTCATTTTTTTTGTGGAGGTTTTCAGTAAGCTGTTCAATGAGTTTTGCAGTCTTTACCTTTATTTTTTTCTTTTGGCCGGCTGATAATTTAAATTTTGATAAATCAGGTATCTCCTTCTGCGAATCGATAAATTCCCTTCTGTTTTGCGAGTTTCCCAGAAATGCGGCTATAAATTCAAGGCCGTTTTTTTCGAGTTTTTCATAGACATTTTTGGTCGCTGAATTATTACTCGAAACTACAGCAACGCTTTTACCATTTATGACTGCATTAGCTATGATATTGAGAATGGTCTGCGTTTTGCCTGTTCCGGGTGGCCCTTTTATTACGCTTAAATTATTGGAAAAGGCTTTGTTGACGGCATCTCGCTGACTTACATTAAAGCCAAATGGAAAAAGGTCGCGGTTGATTACCTCCTCATTTCTTGCAGATAATTTACCACTTAACAAACTGTCAAGAACACAATCTTTGGGAATTTCAGCTAATTGTTCGTAGCTTTTGGCAAGTATATTGTCCCCCTCCTCAGTCTTCAGTCCTACTGCCTCAGCAATTTCTTTGAGGTATTTAAAAACGCTATATGGTTTATTATCGCTGATTGCTGTTTTAACGATGCTTGCTCTGTCCCTCCCATAGTGAAACTCTTTGCTACTGTTTTTAAAAACAATTACGCATCTATCATCTTTATACGAATACTTTGCAACCCTATCCGTTTCGTCTTTTCCGTCAATGAATACCAGTTCTCTTTTAAGCGACATTTTCTGTTTATGGATTTGCTGACATTGTTTGCAGCTTATACAGGATATAAGAGCGCGCTAATCCTTGCATGCATGCGTCAAAATTACATAATTTTAGGGATTGTTGTAATATAGCTGTAATGGTTTGACCTGCCTAAAAAAGTATCGTTATGAGAAAATTTGTTCTTAGTACCCACATCAATGCTTTAAAGGAAAGCTTGTAGGACTTTTCGTTTATCTAATGTGAAATAGTTTTATTTTGAGCCTGAAGGGCTCATACATCTTAAAGATGGCCATAGGCCATCGTAAGATGGAAAAAATAAGGCACCCTGAATGGGTGCGGCACATATGGAATCGAGGTGTCAGGAATCAGTTTGAGACGCAGGGTATTTTCTGCTTTATCAGTTAAATTCGTTTTAACTTTCTTTTTTGGCATCCCACTTAGTCAAATTTTTATCGTCCCGGGATTCCTCATATGATAAATAAACTTCTTGCTTTTGCTCTTCGGTCAGGGTCTTCCAAATCTGTCCCTCTTCGGCGTCTTCTCTTAGCTTTAGAAAATCATATATTGTCCGAAGAAGTTGTTCGTTTTCTATTCTATCCAGGATTTTGTGAAGATCTGATTTCAATTCAATGGTTCTCATGATTACTTGGTTTTCTTCTTTGCGTAAATTTACGAAATATTCATCAATTTGCTTTATCAGCCAACTTGTCAAAGATAATAATTTTTTATAATTGGTATCACTTTTCTTCTATTGAACAAGAAGCCATCTAATTTGATTCAAAATCATTTTCAATTGAAACCTATTTCTTTCTCAACTTTGGATACATTTTTTTTAGCATCTCATCTTTTAGCTTTCCTTTTATTTCTTTCTCGGCTAAAAGAAATTTCAGTGATTCCTTCTTTTTCTCCAGCCTTTTCAGTTCCGTCTCCTGTTACTTCAGTCTTCGATGGTTTAATCCATCTTCTCCATCCACTAATAACTTCTTTTTCGAATAATAATAAGTCGCTAGGTATAAGTCGTATTTAGACAATGTTACTTTTACTCCGGTCTCGCTAGCCTCACGTATGATCGCTAGCTTCTCCTCCTTGGTGAACTTCTTGGTTCCTTTTTCGGTATTTTGTATAGACATAGTTACAAAAAATATTTCGTTATCTAGTCCCACTCTTTAGAGACCTGAACCACAATGGTTTACATATCTCAAAAGAAATATGTGTAGAAATGTTTACTAATTACTAAACACAATGTATACTTTTGCGTTAAAAACATGTAAGTATTCGAGAGGCAATAAAGTGGTTTATCAGTTGATAGTCAATGATAAAGACGAGTTTTCAAAGTTTGAAAATAAGTATGGAACCAAACAGTATCGCAGTTTACTCTTGCGTATTGGCACCAGGATTGAAAATTTGAGCAAAGGAATAAGATTACCCGCTGGGCAGATAAGTAATATTTTTGGTGTAGAAGGTGGCTTTGAAATCAAAGCCGATTCTCTTAGGGTGTATTATCTCGAATTACAAAACGAGTGCTTGATAATTTGTATGGGTGGATTAAAAAAGAATCAGAAGAAAGACATTGATCGATTCAAGAGGATAACAAAGGAATTACAAAAACAATTAAAAGATGGAAAAAAATTTGAATTCCATGAGTAGAGAAGAAAAAGTTGAAGAGATTACCCGGGAGGAACTCCTACGGAGTCCTGAATACTGGGAGGAGTACATAAAAATTGATCTCTTCAACATCGTTCAGGATTATTTAGATGAAAATAAGCTGAGTCGAAAAGAATTGGCTGACAAAATGGGCGTTTCCAGAGGCTATATCAGTCAGGTGCTCAATGGAGACAGCGACCACAGACTTTCTAAAATCGTGACTTTTGCCCTTCAGGCAGGTAAAGCACCCTGTATTTATTTCCGCGACCTGAACAAGGTAATTGAAGACGACCGAAATGGGAAGAATGCCATTCCGGATTTTGATAAACTGGAGCAGAGTCTTGAATTTAAAGAAAGATTTACTCAATTCATATCTCTGGACGCTATGAGTCGTCAAATGAATTTAGGTTTTTCGTCCCATTTAAAAGATGGTCGGGTCAAAGAAGAGGATGAAATAGTCTATGACGAACAAGGCTTTAGCTATTCTTTAGAACAAAAAAAACAAATGTCCGATGCCGCCTGAAATGAAATTTGAACCGCCCATCATCAGAGAAGTCCATCTGAATTTGGTTGATCCCGGATTAGTTCTGGGGAAAACACTGGTACCAAAGGAATTAAAATTTGGTTTTCTATCAGATGCTTATTTCGTTGGGAAGAATTCCCTGGAATTTATAGCTACCTTCAGGATAGATTTCCTCAAGGCTAACGACAAGATTCCTTCCCTGCTTGAAACCACCTACTTATCTCAGATTAAAATTCCTGAACAAAACTGGGAAGGAAAAGAGCAGATCAGTCTAGAGAAAAACTTTGTAGCGCATTTACTTGGAATGTCCATTTTAATGATAAGAGGGGCTATTAAAATTAGACTGGGAGAAAACAGCCTATCCGCCATTAATTTCCCGATTATAAACCCTTCCAAATCACTGGAAAGCCGATTAAAAGAAGTGGATGGCGAGTTTATAATCCCCAGTGTCCAACTGAGAATGGAGACCAAAACTACTACACAAAATTTTGAATAACAAGCTTGATATTTCAGCCAAATGGTGACAGTGATTCCGGGCATAGAGTGTTACTTTTTTTATGCGTTTTGAAGAAAGCATCTAAATCTGCCCGATTATAAGATAACAAAGAAGTAATTTTAAGGTATAGAGGGGTAATATATATTCCGGTAGATCAACATCATGGCTTTAGAAGTAAGCCTGTAGGATTTTTCGTTTATCTAATGTGAAATAGTTTTATTTTGAGCCTGAAGGGCTCATACATCTTAAAGATGGCCACAGGCCTTCGTAAGGTGGAAAAAAATAAGGCACCCTGAATGGGTGCGGCACATACGGAATCGAGGTGCCAGGGCTAGCAGAGGTTTTTTTTAGATTAAATGATATGATATAGGGAATCAATATGCTCCGGCAAGTCCAACTCGCACCTCGTACCTTGCACCTCGTATCTCGTTTCTTAAAACATTCGTAATTCGTCTAGTCAAGCCACTTCATTGCATTACGGGTCTTTACGAGACAGGCCAACTTCCAACCACTTTTTACATATAAGTTATTCAACTTGATAGAGATCTTCCTTTAACTCCTTTTTCGCTATTTCTTCAAATTTGGAATAATTGGAATCACCTCTCTTCGAGATTGATCTTTGAAGTTTAATTAAAGTAAACCAGTCTGATTCAATTAATAATTTTGCTTGAATTGGCCACGTGCTAGCATGATG
>SLKL01000473.1 GCA_007134625.1 Saprospiraceae bacterium | reverse complement strand
TTAAAGATCAGAATAATCGAATCATCAGCTATGTTAAACCTTCAGTTCTGCAGCTTAATCTTAAAAGCTCTTCGGGTTGGTTAAATCTTGTGGGAGAGGATATTGAAATTGATGATGAATTGTCTATAAAGTTTTCTGATTTACTTAGTTTTAGTGCTCAGGACGAGACCAACTTTTTTAAATTGAAGGACGATGATTATGTCTTGATATCGAAAAGTTTAAAAAGAAAAATGAGACAATTGGCCTTGGTTGCCAGTTCCGGTAAGGAGGAGATAAAAGTTCACCCTATTGCTGCAATGTATCTGGAATCTGTAGTTGATGACGGTCAGATTCAGACAGCTAAATCTAGGGGTTGGAATAAAAAGGTCAAAGAAATAAAGCTACTGGAGGAGAATAATTATCCCATTCCGGTGAATTTACAAGCTACTTTAAGGGGGTATCAATACAGCGGATTTCAATGGCTATGCAGACGAGCAGAACAGGGGTTTGGCTCCTGCCTCGCCGACGATATGGGACTTGGGAAAACCATTCAATCTATTGCAGCACTGTTACAGAGAAGTCATATTGGTCCGGCTCTTGTTGTTGCTCCAACCTCAGTATGTGCAAATTGGGAGTCTGAACTAAAAAAGTTTGCTCCCGAACTAAACACTTATAACCTATATGAAGAAGACGGCAGTACTTTAATTCCGAATCTCGATAAAGGGGATGTGCTTATCTCCTCTTATGGTTTGTTAACTAATCAAATTGAAGATATAGAGAAAGTAAACTTTGCCTCCGCTATACTCGATGAAGCACAAGCCATTAAAAACCCGGAAGCTAAACGGAGTAAAGCTGCCTACAGGATAAACGCTGACACTCGTTGGGTGACTACAGGTACTCCTATTGAAAATAGCCTTCAGGAATTGTGGAGTATTTTCCGGTTTATTAATCCGGGACTTTTGGGTAGTCTAAAGGCTTTTCGAGAGCGTTTTGTAATTCCTATTGAAAATCACGAAAACCAATGGATTTCTTCGCAGCTTAGAAGCATTGTTCAGCCCTTTCTTTTGAGGAGGACAAAAAATGAGGTATTAACAGATCTACCTCCAAAAACAGAAATTAACCGACAAGTTGTTTTGAATAAGCTCGAAATCACCTTTTATGAAACATTGAGAAAGAAAGCCAAGGAAGAACTTTCCGAAGCTAATGCTTTGCCGCCCGGACAGCGTCACATTCAGATTTTTTCTGTTCTCACTAAACTGCGTCTTGCCGCTTGTAGTCCATCGCTTGTAGATCCTGAATTAAATATGGGGTCCTCAAAAATGGAAGCCTTGACTGAACTGTTGGATGAAATTTTACCGGGAGGTCATCAAGTCTTAATTTTTAGTCAATTTGTTAAGCATTTAGGTCTGATTCAGGAGCAGCTTAAAAGGCAGAAGATTGATTATTTCTATCTGGATGGAAGTACAAGCCCCAAAAAGCGGAAGAAATTAGTTAAGGAGTTTGAGGAAGGTAAATGTCCTGTATTTCTTCTGAGTTTGAAGGCGGGTGGTACCGGAATTAATCTCACTTCTGCCACTTATGTTATTCATATGGACCCTTGGTGGAATCCCGCCGTTGAGGATCAGGCAACTGACAGAGCGCACCGCATAGGTCAGGACAAACCTGTAACAGTTTACCGACTTTTAGCTAAGAATACTATAGAAGAAAAAATCCTCGAGCTACATCAAAGTAAACGGAATCTTGCTGATCAAATAATTAGTGAGCAGGCATCGTCAAAACTAAATATAGAAGAGGTAGTGGATTTGATTTTTTCATAAAACGAAAATGATTAAAATACAGATTGGGCTAAGACCTTTGTGCAATCAAAACATTCTTGCAACCCAAATGAGTAGTAAAGGAGTAATAAAGAATACCCCTAGAATATAGCCCATGACAAAAAACTTATTTTTCTGACTCATTACAGCCATTTTTTCCGACATGTAAACAGGAATATTTCTTAGAAATGGAATGGAGTAAATGAGTAGAATACCGAACAAATTGAAAAAGAAGTGAACCAATGCAATTTGAAAGGCTAAAACAGCCATAGGTCCGGTAAAAGCCATGGACGCAATTATTGCGGTAACTGTAGTTCCGAGATTGCCTCCAAGTGTAAAAGGATAAACCTGTTGAATGGAAAAAACTCCACTCCCTGCCATTGGAACAATCAGAGCAGTAGTAGTTGAGGATGATTGCACCATTACGGTTACAACACTACCCGCAAATATTCCTGATATTGGACCTCTTCCAACTGTATTTTGCATGAGTTCAAGGGAACGACCAACCATCAGCCTTTTTAATAGTTTTCCGATATTTCGTATGACGAGCAAGATGAGAAATATCCCGAAGATAATCATTAAGACACCATCCCATATATTGGGCAATATAGCAAAAATCCACTCGATACCATTCACAAGTGGTTTGGTAGAGGCATCCAATAGGTTGAAAGACGAGATGTCTGTGGCCGATCCTGAGCGGAAAAAAGTAGCAAAATAACCTGCCAACTTTTCAAGTGGTTGGAAGAGCAGCTCTATAGGAAGAATTACCAATACAGCCAAAAAATTAAAACAGTCGTGTACAGTAGCGGCGGAAAAAGCTCTTTTAAATTCAGCACTATTCTGAATATGCCCAAGACTTACCAATGTACTGGTAAGGGAGGTGCCAATATTAGCTCCCATTATCATAGGAATGGCAATGCCTAAGGGCATTCCTCCTGCTACAAGACCTACAATAACAGACGTAACTGTACTCGAACTCTGAATAGATGCAGTTGCTACAATTCCAATGATTAATGCTATCAATGGATTTGATGCAAACTCAAAAAGCACCAAAGCATGCTCTGCTGTAGCTAATTTAAAGCCATTGCTAATCACGCCTACTGCTACCAAAAGAAGATAAACTAAAAGGCTAATGGCTACCCAGGACATCCATCTGGGTTTATCTTTTAAGGTTTTAGCTAAATGAGGGGTCTGATGACTCATAGAGTTTGACAGTGTTTAAAATAAATTATGCGCAAAGATAGACCAAGCCTATCTGAGACCATGTTTTCCAACTTTAAGTTAATGTTAAATGCAATTGTATTTTAGAGCGGAGTTTACCTTGAGCCAAATCGATTTTCCCAAAGCTCGTGTCTCCAATACAGAGGTGGATGATCATCTCTTACCTCAACTGTCATTTTATCTCTGTATTCCATACCATGACGGTCAGTACTGATCACCTCGATGGTATGCACTCCTAATGGTAATTCAGGTAATTGAGCCCGCCATAGATGCATATTTCGGTCTGCGATTGATGTTTGTGGTCGTGGGGAAGTAGGTCCTAATGACCTCCCGGTAAATAACTCCTGCCCCTGCGCTCGTTCATGCCCTAGTTGACTTTGATAAGCATAACGGGTAACAGATAGCTGTTTAGATGTAGCAAATGGATCAGCCCATTCTACACCAATTTTTACTTCTTCACCTGCTCCATCCTGTGTGCGTTCCAGATTTAATTCAAGTCCTGTCGATAAAACAGCCCTAACTTCGGTTTCAGCGCTACCAGCCCATACATTAGCTGTCACCCAAACTCCTTCTGAAAAATCCTGTGGTGTAAGTATACCTGTATCTGTTAAATCATTGATTGAGTAGGGTGGTACAGCCTCAAGTTCAAACGGATTGGCCATTGCCCAATTCATAATCTCATTATACCATTTTCTGAAGCCGGGAGTATTTAAACCTATCCATTGCCCTTTGTCTCTACCCATTAAAGCAGCCACATATTTTTCCCGGTATTCAGCACCTTCAAAATCCACGTGAAAATAACCCATTGGTGCGCCTAATCTTTGCAATGCCATGGGAATCCCGTAAACGTTAAAGTCTCCCTGAAACCATGCACCCGATGCAGCTCCTGCAATGATATGTCTAAAGGGAAGTGGACCGGATCCCGTGTTTTCTTCCCATCCTTTAAAAACCTGCCCCGGAGAGTGGTTTTCAGTGGTATGTGTGTGCCCGGCAAAAAATACTGCTTCCCTACCTTCCAATAATTCATAGATTCTGTATGCATCATTGGTCTGATGTTGTGCGCTTGTTCCATCGACAAATGACACCATCGGAATGTGAGTGTTCATTACAATCAGCTTATCCTCATCAGTTTTATTGATTAAAGTCTCCAACCACTGAAACTGGATATCAGTAAGTCTTCCATTGTAGTTGGGATTGTTCCCTTCAGCACAATTGGCAACCCCCATGGCATAATCTTCAGGTCCGCATGGATAGTAAATATTATCCAGAACTACAAAAAGCACATTTCCCATCTCAAATGCGTAATAATTGGGACCGTAGATTCGTCTCCAGCTATCCGCCTTGTCCTCATTAGTACGGGCATCAAAATCTATATCATGGTTCCCAATTACCAACCATTGTGGCAAGCCGATAACTGATCCCAATTCAAGGTGGCGTTCCAGTAAGCCCAAATCGTCACCTACTATATCACCCAATTGGATCATGCAGTCTCCTTGCATATAATCGGCATTAAGGATATCTGCAAAAACACCATCTCTCAACCAATTGAGTTGTTCATTGGAATATGCCTGAGGGTCTGCGAGAATGACACAGGAAAAATCATTGCCCGCAGCACCTTCCCGAATAAGTGGAAAGTTTACTGTGGAGGGCGCCGGTCCGGCATCAGGGAGTCCACCAAATCGCATTTCATAGGGAGTGCCTCCCGCTTTGTGTATATAAAAAAATTGTGGAACCATTCTGGCATCAGTTGGCACTCTCCAGCCTGAAGGTTGTACTATGGTCAGGTTCATGTCTGGTCTAACTGAAATCTGATAATGACCATTTTCATCCGTTCTAACCCAGTCCTTTCCATTGGAAACAAGTACCCCTGAAATACCCTGTTCTCCGGCATCCAGTTTTCCGTTTTTATTGGTGTCATAAAAAACAGTTCCGGTGATTAATCCGGATTCTCCAACTTCACCAATGACTTCCGGTGCTGCATTCCACTGCTGTCCACTAAGCTGTATGCCGGAAGAAAAAATGATGAAGATCAAAAGAAAAAAGTTAATTGAGGTTTGCATGAGCCTTTTGTTGAATTTTAAAAAACAAAGCGAATTTAAACAATAAAGTCTAAAATAGGAATTT
>SLKL01000275.1 GCA_007134625.1 Saprospiraceae bacterium | reverse complement strand
GCTTCGTAGAAATGGCTGTAGTATTAACTTAGCCAGCGAGGTGATGGAAGATACTACGAATCCCACTGTTTCTCTCGGCGAGGATTTAATATTCCCTTGTACGCTTGAAACTATGGTGTTACAGGCCAAAACAAATTTTGATGGATTGGATTTTGAATTCCAATGGAGTGGGTCCGCGGAAATGCAAGAGTTATCACCTAATGAGGTCAGTATCAGAAAGGAGGGTATTTACTCCGTAAGAATTATTGATCTGAATAATGGATGTTGGAGCGAGGATGAAATTGTAGTGAGTCGCAATCTACCAAAGTCTATTGAGAAGGATGTATTCCAGCCTGTTTGTCCTGATGATCCGGGTGTACTTTCGGTATTGTCTGTTAAAGGCGGGACCTATCCTTATAGCTATTTTCTATCAGACGGAACTCATCAGGAGATGGAAAGTAACGGATTTTTCAATGGCTTAAAACCCGCTGAATATCAAATTGAAGTTGTTGATGCTTTGGGTTGTTCCATTAAGACCGAGTTCGAAATTGTAGAGGCGAAAGAACTAAGGGTTTATTTGCCCGAAAGGGACATTGCGAAACTCGGTCAGAAATATCAAATGCCCCTGGAATTGAATGTAAGTCATTCGGATATTTCTTATGTTTCGTGGACCGGAGACGCTGAGATTGATTGCCCTGATTGCCTCAGACCTTCTGTAAACCTTCTCCGACCTACCCTATTTGAGGTATATGTAGAAGACGACCGAGGGTGTTATGCGATGGGAGAAATTTATCTTGATCTGGATAAGAGACCCTCAGTTTTTGTTCCCAATGCATTTAGTCCTAACGATGATGGTGTAAATGATATCTTCACTATTTATTCAGACCCCTCTGTCAATCGTGTAGTGGAACTTAGTATTTACAATCGATGGGGCAAAAGGTATCATCAACGATTGGATTTTGACCCCAATGACAATCTTATCGGTTGGAATGGCTCCGACCACAGGGGACAAAAAGCAGATCCCGGTGTGTATATCTATATTGCTGTTGTAGAACTTATCAATGGTGATATCATAGAACTATCAGGGGAGGTGCAGTTGTTTAGGTAGGTTATTCTACTCTTTTGCAATAGGCGTATGTAAAATCCTTAATTTTGAGGTTATTTCTATTTTTCCTAAATTTGTGTGGACCTTATGAGAAATGCAAGCTAAGAAGTTAAAATACAAAGAATACCTTGAAAAATATAAAAACTGCCCAACTTCAGATTTTATAGAGGTAGAACGTGATGCATTTAGATGGACTGGGACTGATGTTAGCCTCGAGGATTTTATACCGGTAAATATTAAAAGAAAGCCCCCTGCCCGTATTTTAGACGATTCTGATAAAATGTGTATGGCCTATGGATTATCAATGTTTGATACGCTTAATAATGCATTAAAAAAGTATTTCAAGCTGTATAAAAAACAAAGAATACATCAACAAGAGCACTTCAAACAAGATAAAGGGACAAAGATTGCGATGATCAACTTGACCAAAAATGACGGAATTGCAGATTTACCTAATAAAAATAATTTTGGTCATTTTACCTTTCATGAATACAAAGAAACTAACTTGGTAGGTAAGATTTCTGATTTATATAGCGTTTTTAAATCTAATGGAGACTTTAATATTTAACAGCGAGAGAAAACTCAAAACAGAGAACTTTGCAAGAATTGGAGACTTATCCTATTTTGAAGGGCCTCTTTTGTCATTATTTGAAGACTTAACGAACGGGAATTTTTATTTTTTTGATTGGGTGGACAGAGACCAGGACTACAATAGATGGATAATTTACCGGGTTTTGCCTAAGCATCTTTTAAATTTTTTAAACAGAAAAATTTCACATTTGGATCTTTTTCGTCAACGTCCTGAAAAATCAGTTTATTTTACGGATATTGATTTTGAAAACAAAGGTTATTTTTATTATAGTGCATATGAGATAGAGTCATTTCCAAAGAACTATTTCCCAAATGAAGACAGCTACTTTGATCCAGAAGACTGTAACTCAATTGATAGGATAAAATCTATAATTTTTAATTCTTTCGCGAGGCAAAAATCTGAGAATGAATATTCTAAAGTTTACCACATACATAACCTAAAAACTAAAACTAATTACTGTAATCAACCAATAGGTAGAAGATCAAAAAGAACCACCTCCGTAAATAAGCTGTTTAAAGCCATTAAATTTGAGGACTTGAAAAACTCACCTTCTTTTGATTATTATAGTAAGGAAATAAAACTTTACCCGGATTTAAGAAATCCTGTACAGGCAAATATCAAAGAAGATGAGAATAAATATAGTTAAGGACTTTTTAAATAGTCAGGCTTGGCAATATACCCAAGTAAAGGATAGTAATATTCTTATTTTCGGAATAAAAGGTAGAAATGCTAAATTTCAGTGTATTGCTGATTCTCAGGAAGAGGATAAACGATTTTTTTTCTTTTCAGTCTGTGGAGCGAACACACCATCTGAAAACCGGAGTGAGATGCTCGATTTATTAAACTTTTTAAACTTTGACTTATTCTTTGGTAATTTTGAAATGAATCCTGAAAATGGTGAAGTTCGTTTTCGGACAAGTATTTCATTGAATCACATCGAGCTTAATGCAGATTTTCTTGAGGAGATTATAATGTCAAATATTATTACGATGGACAATAACCTGCCTTCGATTTTAGGGGTAATGTTTGGCCAAATTAATACGGAAAAAGCTATTGAGCTTTATCATCAGGAAAAATAAAAATACTGCAGTTATCGGTGCGCATCATATTTTTATCTCACTCAAATGATCACTGTGACTGAAGACATCTTCGTAAATTTCTTTGAGTTTGTTATTGGCATCCTTTTCTGAAGTGAGTATGTCCTGTAAGGTGATCTGATTGAGGATTTTATCAAGTGAAGCCTGTACCACCCTCCAAAGGGATCTTAAAGAGCAATTCAGTGAATTAGAGCAAAAGTGGTTTTGTCCGGCATGCTGATTACAGAAAGAACTATCGAAAAGGACACCCCCCAAAGCTTTTAAAGCATCGTTAATGGAAATGCTGTCCGCAGGGCGTGCCAATACATAACCCCCCTTATGCCCGCGAATACTGTTGATGAGTTCGTGTTTTCTAAGTGACCGGGTAATTTTTGCAACATAAGATTGAGACAATCCCTCCAGTTCACTTAATTGAGAAATAGATAAACCTTCCTCACTATCCGCTTTTGCAATTCTGGCCAGAATTCTCAGGCCGTATTCATCCGATGCATTGATTTTCATTTTCTCTCTGTTTTTATTAGTGGTGTATTTTTAAAACATATCCAGGGCAAACCTGGCCTCTTCACTCATTTTTTCCTTATTCCATGGCGGATCAAAAACCACCTGTAAATCGACATCATTAACCCCTTCTACCTCCATGACTTTCATTTGTACATCCATCGGCAAACTCCCTGCTACGGGGCAGTTGGGAGAAGTAAGGGTCATTTTTAGCTTCACCATGCCACCATCTTCAATCTCGATTTCATAAATCAGGCCAAGATCGTAAATATTTACAGGTAATTCCGGATCAAAAACAGTTTTGATCTTTTCGATGATTTGTTCCCTCAATTGTTCCTTCTCCATCCTAATTTGCTATTTTTGATTCCATTCCCAATCCGTAATACTTCATCTGTTTGATCATACTGACTAAGCCATTTGATCGCGTGGGACTGAGGTGCTCCTTCAAACCTATTTTATCAATAAAATACAAATCAGCATTTGCTATTTCCTCAGCTTTCTGACCGGAAAGGACTTTGATTAACATGGATATAATTCCCTTGGTAATCACCGCATCACTATCTGCATAGAAATTAACCCGGCCCCCTTCTTTCTCTGCTCTCAACCACACTTTGCTTTGACAACCCTTTATGATGTAGTCATCTGTTTTGTATTGATCATCAATCAAAGGCAAATTTTTACCCATGTCAATAATATATTCATACTTCTCCATCCAGTCATCAAAAAGGCTGAAGTCCTCTATTATTTCGTTTTGTATGTCGTTTATATTTGGCATTTAAACATTTATTCATTTTGTCTCAATCGGTGGGTTCGACTCCGCTCACCCACCGAGCTTTGCAAAACGCTGGGTGAGTTGAACCCATCAAGCTTTGCAGAACGCTGGGTGAGTCGAACCCACCAAGCTTTGCAGAACGCTGGGTGAGTCGAACCCACCGAGCTTTCTAGAAAGCTCGGTGAGCGGAGTCGAACCCCAGCGGTCATTTAAACAAGCATCATCTTCGCCCTCTTAACCCCCTCAATCAATCGATCTATATCTTCTTTATTGTTGTACAGTGCCATGGAAGCTCTGATGGTCCCCGGTATTCCGAAATGATCCATCAAAGGTTGGGTGCAGTGATGTCCTGTGCGGACGGCTATTCCCAATTTATCCAGTATAATCCCGACATCATAGGGATGCGTACCATCCACTAAAAAAGACACTACACTGGTTTTATTTTCCGCGGTGCCAATCAAGCGTACTCCACCCAACTCCTCAAGCCCTGAAGTACAATAGTCCAACAATTCTTTCTCGTATGCTACTATTTCTTTTGAATCGAATTGACTAAAATAGTCAACGGCTGCTCCAAGTCCAATCGACCCGCAAATATTCGGTGTACCGGCTTCAAACTTAAAGGGCAGCTCATTGTAGGTCGTTTTTTCAAAACTGACCGTTTTAATCATTTCACCCCCACCGTGCCAGGGAGGCATTTTTTCCAAAAACTCCTCTTTGCCCCAAAGTATCCCTATACCAGTAGGTCCAAACATCTTGTGACCCGAAAAGACATAGAAATCTGCTCCTATCTCCTGCACATCAATTCCCCCATGCAAACTCGCCTGAGCGCCATCAACTAAAACAGGCACATCAAAACGGTGCGCCATTTCTACAATTTCCTTCACGGGATTGATGGTTCCCAAGGCATTGGAAATATGGTTTACCGCAACCAGCTGAATTTTCTCAGATAACATTTGCTCGAAAGCATCTATTTCAAGCTCTCCCTTTGTGTTGATGGGAATCACCTTTATATCCAGGCCTTTCTCTTCTGCTATCATCTGCCAGGGAACGATATTGCTGTGGTGCTCCAATTGAGAGAGGATAATAGTCCCGCCT
>SLKL01000056.1 GCA_007134625.1 Saprospiraceae bacterium | reverse complement strand
GATACACTTTTGAGTATAGTGGTAGATTGGTCTGAGGATATAGAGCGAAGAGAAACTGTGAGGATTTGCCCGGGCGAAAGCATAGAAATAGAAGGGGAGTTTCTTTCAGTGGAGGGAGAATACGAGTTTGTTATATCCTCAGCGATGGGATGTGATACACTTTTATTCGTAAGCTTGGAGCATGAGGTCATTCCGGAGGCTGCAATCATTGGTGCTGATAGAGTTTGTGAAGGAGATGAGATTGTGCTGAGAGCGAGTCCACAGGAGCAGCTGCAACAGATTTTCTGGAATACAGGGGATATGGGCAGTGAAATCCGCATAACAGAGGGTGGGCTATATAGCTTTGAAGCACTTACGCTGGCATCATGTGGAGTAACAGCGGAAAAGTGGATAGAAGATTGCCCATCACGTCGAGTGTATATCCCCAATGCTTTTTCACCCAATAATGACGGAGTCAACGATGAGTGGACAGTCTATACTGCCACTGAATCAGTAGAATTGGAAGTGCAGATATACAACCGTTGGGGTGCTAAAGTATATGAGCAAAAGGGAACATCCATAAGCTGGGATGGAATATACAATAGCGAACCGCTCCCTGCCGGGGTATATGTTTTTCAGTTGCGGCTGACCTTTTCTGATGGTGAGGTTGTAGATAGAGTGGGGGAAGTGGTTTTGGTGAGGTGATTGTTATTCCTCAAATTTAAAAAATACTAAGGCTGAGAACTCAACATCTCCGAAATTGGAACCCTCTCATTGTCTATAATCCCTATAATAAAGGCATCGCCAAAGCCTGATTCCCTCAGTGCTTCTCTTTGACTTACAGCATCTTCATAGCGGGAAAATTTCCCGTTGGCAAGTCGGTTAATTCCGTTTTCATTCAGCGTAAAAAAGTGGTGTTTGTTAACGGGCTGCATGGCATCTGTATCTATTTCTGATGATGAACTCAGTAATTGAACACTGTAAAAAGCATCTTTTACGAGTGCCGGTCTTGGTCTTTCTTCTTTAACTGGTGGGGTAGTATCTTCTATTTTCTCTGCGATATCAGCAGAGTGAATTTCTGCTGTTGCATCTTGAGCAGAGGCTCTTGCTACCGGGACAGCAGTTGGTTCATAGCCCCAATCTCTCAGGTATTGCTGCACGGCTCTTAAGATGGAAAGCGCAATATCTCTTTGCCCCTCCAGACTGTTTAAGTACCTTTCCTCCTCGGCATTACTTAAAAAGCCGGCTTCAACCAGAACGCTTGGCATAGTGGCTTGTCTCAATACCAGGAAACCTGCTTGCTTAACACCTCGACTGTGTCTGTTTGCAGTATTTTCAAATTCCTGCTCTACGAGTGATGCGAATCGAATGGAGTGACCCAGATAGGCATTCTGATAGGCAGAGAAAATAATATGTCCCTCAGGGGAATTGGGGTCGTAACCACCGTAGTTCTCTTCAAAGTCCTCCTCTAATGCAATTACGGCATTCTCCCTTTTGGCAACCTCAAGATTTTCCTGCGCACGGTGCAGACCAAGAACAAAAGTTTCTGTTCCTGTAACATTGGGGCGATTTGGAGCTACATTACAATGAATACTGATAAATAAATCCGCTCTCCCCTTATTGGCGATGGTCGCCCTCTCATGAAGGGGTATAAAAACGTCCTCACGTCTTGTCATTAGGACATTGACATCCGGAAAATGCCTTTTAATCAATTCCTCTAAAATTAATCCAATGGACAATACGATATCTTTTTCTTTAGTTATTCTGCCGACTCCGCCGGGGTCTCTGCCTCCGTGGCCTGGATCAATAACGATGGTCTTTACGGGGTTTCCATTACTTTTTATTCCAGACAATTCTTCCATGAGTTGCGGCGTAAGAAGGGTTTCCATGGCAGCGACTTCAAAAGAAAAGTCGTTTTTACTGACAAAATTACTTGGTGCATCAGCTAAAACCGGTATTTTTGCAGTTAATAAAAAAGCCGTTAGGATTAATATTAATGTTTTAGTATTCATGTTTTGAGCTGTTTTATAGTGATTTTACACATTAAAAATAATTTTAATATAAAGGTACGTGTTTTTTCAAGAACGGGTACATAAAGTTGAAAGTTTTTGAGATTTTTTTTTCTGACCATACTATTTGTTGCATTTCTTCCGGACCTAATTAACGCCCAAATTCAGGAAAGAGATACATTGGCGCCTGCTGAATCTGCTGCAATTTCCGGTGTTGTGCCTTTTTCTCCTCAGGGTCCCGGTGATCCTGTTGCCTATATGGCAAGGGACAGCAAAGTTTATGATAACAGAGCCGGGATTTTTCATTTGTATGGTGCCGCACAGATCAAATATCAGGATTTGATATTGGATGCAGATTACATTTTTATCGATCTCAATCGCAATCTCGCTTTTGCTCAGCCGTATCCTAATGAAGATGGAGAATTAGATGGTTTTCCGGTTTTTCAGGAGGGCAATCAGACCTATTACGCCAATGAAATCAGCTACAATTTTGTAACGAGAAAAGGTAGGGTAGAAGGTGCGTTCACGCGACAGGGAGATCTCAATATCCACGGTAAGAGAACTAAGTTTATTGGTCAGGAGGACAGTGAAAATGAATCGGATTTTGTAATTTACCAACAAGATGCATTATTTACTACCTGTGATCATGCCCATCCTCACTTTGGAATAAGATCGAGCAAACAAAAGGTAATTCCCGGAGAGCTTGCAGTTATTGGACCCTCGAACCTTGAGATTGCAGGTGTGCCTACTCCGCTATGGTTGCCATTTGGCTTTTTCCCTCTGATTGAAAGTAAAAAGGCCGGATTAATATTTCCCAATGACTTTGAGTTTTCGCCAAGATGGGGATATGGGTTGAGTAATGTTGGTTACTATATCCCGATTAGTGATTATATGGATGCTGAAATATTGGGGAGTATTTATATGCGTGGGTCCTGGTCACTCGGAGGAAACCTCAGATATAACAAAAGATACAAATACAACGGTACGCTTAATCTTGGATACTCTGTTTTCAAAGAGGAAGCACAGGAAAGTACAGATATTCTGGTTAACAGATCTTTTAGGATTAACCTGAGTCACCGTCAGGATGCCCGGGCACACCCAACAAGAACTTTTGGAGGAAGTATCAATATTGAGACCAATCAGTTTAGAAATTTGAATTTCAATGATTACGACAATGTATTTAATAATCAATTGAGCTCGAATTTTTCCTTTTCTCAGTCTTTTCCAGGCAGGCCATTCCGTTTGAGTGCTACATTCTCACATTCGCAGAATACACAGACTAGACAGATGAATGTCTCCTTCCCCAATGTCAACTTTCAGATGAACCAGATTTTTCCATTTAAACGACAGCAAAGGACTGGTCCTGAGCAATGGTATGAAAAAATCAGTTTTAGATATAGCGCCAATTATCAGAACAGGTTCCAAAGTCCCGATTCTCTTTTTCTATCACCGGAATTTTTTGAGTCATCAAGAATGGGTTTAAGGCATACCGCTTCGTCTAATGCTGTATTTCGGGTAGCGCGCTATTTTAACCTTACTCCCTCGGTTGATTATAATGAGGTGTGGTATGTTAAAACCTTAGAACAGAGGTTTGATGAAGACTTGGATATTAGGGTGGATACCATTTTTAGTCCTGATAGCAGTGAGTTTTTTCTCCAGCGGGATACACTTAGTTTTGGTAGCATAAATGAGGTGGATAGGCGTGGCTTCGAGTCCTACAGAACCATTCGGGGGGCATTGAATTTGAATACACAGATATTTGGTACAGCGCGGTTTGATCGTGGTTTTATTAGGGGGATACGGCACGTAGTTAAGCCCAATATCGGTCTGAGTTATACCCCGGATTACACAAGAGCCTCCCTTGGGTATTTCGAGGATTTGCCCATTATTGATAACAGGGGAAAAAGAGATACCCTACAGTATTCCATTTTCAGGGATGGTATTTTTGGGGGGCCACCCACAGGAGGACCTCAGATGTTGATGAATTACAGTATCGGGAATACCGTTCAGGCCAAGTTTTTTTCCAGAAGAGACTCAACTGAAAAAGACGTTACGCTTATTAGTAATTTTAATATCAGCGGTAATTATGATTTCAATCGCGATTCCTTGAATTGGAGTATGGTAAGGATGAGTGGTACTACGCGTGCATTTAGAGGACTTTCAACCATTACCCTTGGGGTGATGTATGACTTTTATGCCCTGAATGATGAGGGGCAACGGGTGAATAAGTTTTACTGGGATGAAGAGGGTAAACCACTACGTTTTGTAATGGCAAATCTGAGAATAAATACCTCCCTGACAGTAGATCGGATCCTGCAGATGCTCCCTTTTATTGATGATGCTCACGAGGGTAGTAGCGTTTTTGATATGTTTAGAAACTTATCCATTAATCACACCATAGACTTTGACCTCCGACCCGATAATCCGGATGGGAATTTGAATGTCCGCTCGCATTTTATTAGCCTCAGGGGAAGGGTGCCACTTTCAGAGAACTGGGGCCTAACTTTTACCAATATTGATTACAACTTCACTCAACAAAGAATGACTTATCCTGATTTTGGCATCAGCAGAGACCTCCACTGTTGGCAAATGAATCTGAGCTGGCAACCGCGAAGAGGTACTTATCAATTCACCATTTCCGTTAAGCCGGGAACTTTAGACTTTATCAATGTGCCTTATCGCAAGAGTAGAGTGGATGGATTTACGGGGTTTTGATGGAATTACGAATTACGAATTACGAGATACGAATTACTTGTCTCGTAAAGACATGGAATGGATTGACGAGACGAGATACGAGTTTCAAGATTCAAGATGTGAAGTTCAAGGTTGAGGTACAAGTTGGAGGGCTAAAATAAATTTTTGTTGTTTCATTCCACCTTGTATTCGTGATTTTCAAGGATTATTATATCACCCTCGTTGGATTCAATTCCTAATTCGTAATTCTCAATTCGTAATTTTTAAAAGTTCTCTCACACAGCATTTCTCCCCCCCTCAAAACCATCACTTCGGTTTCCAATGCAGTACAATGCCCTCATCACTTTTTCCATAATCTGAGGCAAAGCGTTCATCGCCCCTGTGACCGATGACCCATGCTATTTTGTTATCTTGAGTCAGTACAAGAACTTTCTCTTTTTGGTTTCTGCCGAGTTTTAGGTCTGTGAGGTATTTTTTTATTTT
>SLKL01000120.1 GCA_007134625.1 Saprospiraceae bacterium | reverse complement strand
TCGTTTCCTCCAACTGCCTCCCGGCTGCTTCAGTCTGAACGACAAATTGGACTGTGTATCCCTTTCATGATACTGGGTTTAAATTTATAAATAGACGTACACCTCATGGCGTACCAGAGATGCCAGAGACACACAGAGTGAATCAAGTATAAAATATCATCTCTGTGAATGTCTCTGTGCCCTTCGTGCCCTCCGTGGTTTTACCTTTTTTCACTACAGCTAAAAGAGAGAAATTTCATCGCATTAATAGAAAAATGTCCTCCCTTAAAAATTAATTCCTGTATTTATGCTTACAGCTTTTAGTGAAATCAATGATTTCTATAAACATACTTACAACTTTTAGCAAATGCAGTGCTTGTGCGGTTCATGCAAATAGCACCATAGGTGTCGAATAAATAAGCTATGATCGAGCCCTAGGAAGAAAAAAGATAAAAACATTAAGAAATAATGGATAGCTGAGGGGTAGATAAAGTAAACTTAGAATATCTCGACCACTTAATATCGCAAAAAGAAAATCCATAAAGCCAAGAAAAGAAATAGCCATCCCCTACTGCTCAACCTCCTCAGCCGAAGACCCTTTTTTATCCTTGCCTTGAAACAGCTGAACAGTATGCATAAACTCCTCTATGGAGTCAAACTCCCGGCGAAAGATAACACCTACACTGTGACGGTTTCTTCTACCCTCAGGGACATAGTCCAGATTTGAGGACACTCGCAACCTCCATCGTCTGTCGGGAGTGATAAAATAATCAATTATCCCATAAGGAGCGAGATAGGGATCAGAAGTGACAAAACTCTCACGCACATAATTTCCACCTACATTCATTTGCACCCGACCATCAAAAAGCGTGGGTCTTACCCCCACTCTGAGCTCACTTGTTGAAAGCTGCGTGACAGATCTGAATTCACCACCTACCATGTAGCCAACATCCATTTCTATACCTGAGATAAAGCCTACATCCTCAAAGGCATTGCTCAATAAATCAGTGAGATAAAGAGAGAGCTGATTGGACAGCCATTCGGAGAAAGTATTGGTAATTGCGGCTACAGAGTGTCCAAATCCAATATTAAAGGAAGAAGGTAAAAAACCACCAATAACAATTAGGGCAAAAACCTGACGATTCATTTCATCGGGATTGTCTTCAAGGTCGAGTATTTTCCGATCGGTGAGCGTTCGCAAATTACCGGTTAAATTGGGAAAATCTATAGAAAAATTAATGTCGGGTCTAACAAGCAAACCGGTCAGCATGAGTGTAAGATCAACAGGTGTGGATTGATAGGCCTCATTGATCAATTGTTCGTCTCCGGTGGTGGTCTGAAGATAGTCGTCAATAAAATTGTATGGAGCAGCCGTAAGTCCACTGTAGGTGGCTTCAATATCAATAATGGCATTAACCGGATCGCCCGTCCACTGAATGGTTCCACCACGAAGCACATCAAAAGGCTTATTCACCTGAAGGAGACCAAAAGTATTGGCAAAGAGGTAATTACCTTGACTTATTTCGTAATCACCGAAAATCGTAAATTCACCATTCCTCGTTAAGCGCAGCTGTAGGTTACCGTTGCCCCTGCCACTCAGAATGTCGCCCGTTTGTTCATTAAAAATAATCTGTACTTCAGCATCCTCATTGGCGGTAATATCCAGTAAAAAATTAACTCCGGTTACTTCAGAGAAAAATTCCCTTGTTATTTGCTCCTCAGAGTGATCAAAAACAACAAAATCCAATTCACTTGTTTGCACTGCTTCATTGACCAGGACAAACAAACGGGAACCCGGGCCATTAATCGCATTAATCCTGATATCAGGCCTTTGGAAACTACCTTCAAATTCAGCATCTATCTGCCCGATTAATCGACCATAATATAGGTTATTATCCGCCCTACTTGTATTCAGTGCCATCATTCTGGGTGAGGATATGGTAAAGTCCATTCGCATATCTCCAAAAAGCCGATGTTTGAACCCACCCTCAACTGTTGCTGTGTTGCCTAGTGGGTCTATGAGTTCAACTCCGGTAAAATCAATCAAATCAGTAGTTATATTGACTCTTTGGTTTTCCACCGAATACCGCACCCCAAGAATTTCTACATTGGTTGCTAAGTAATGAACAAGTGCATCACCTTCTAATTCGACCTGATCCCAGCTTTCAGCAGTAGCTCTGAGGTTGCCATCAAATGTTCCCTCCGTGTCGTACACTCCATTTTCAATAATTTTCTCAAAAATAAGCATGGGAAAGTCCTTTAATTGAAGCTGAACGTCCATTAACCTATTGTTCGCCAGGCGTTGATCCGCATCAACAGATATCACACCATTCGCTAAAAGCCCCTTACTTGGATGAGAATTGCGCATATTGATCTCCAGTAAACCCGTGCCGGTAATTAAGGAAGATTCGAGGTAGAGGTTGCCATAATCAATTCCCTGAAAGCTAAAGTTATTGACATATACCTGTCCGTTCAGGGCATCAAATTCAAATATATTGGTTGTCCACAAATCCACGTTGAGTTCACCATCTAACAAGTACCTTGGGTCATTGATCAATTCATTCAAAAAATTGAGGTCTAAACCCAATACACCTACATTCAGTCCCCTATCCGCGATAGATTCAATAGATATCAATTTCTCCTCACTGCTAAACTTTAGGTTTTTTGCTCTGAAAAATTTCTCTCCGATAACGAGCTTATTGTCATCGTTAACTACCCAATCTTCACCTAAGAAAGCCAGATTGGTGTTGGCAAAAACAACAGCCCATTTATCATCCTCAAGGAATCCCCGACCTTCAATATAAAGATCGTCTAATAAGAGCTGATAATCCTGAGTATTCAGATTAAAATTAAAATGTGAGGGAGAAAGGTCAGCAGATAATGTAGTCGGATTGCTGATAAAAAGTGGTCCAAGCTGCATTTTTTCATTAGTAATCAACACATTACCAAAATGCTCATCCATACCTATATAGCCATAAAGACCGGACATATGGTTGTTATCAATCTTGAGTTCTGGAAAAGAAAATTCCAGCGTATAACTGTTCTCCTCTGAGTCAAAATCACCCCAAATCCGTGAGTCCTTAATAGTATCAACCTGAGGCAAAAAAAGATGGGTAAAACCCTTGGTATTTTTTATCTGGACATCGAAATCAAACCTTGCATTGCTCTTTTCTGTAAATGTCGTATCAGGAAAAAATTTATGGCTGTAGTCGAAGTGCTCCAATGCATATCGCTTGATCAAGTCACCCAAATCACCAAGTCTGTAATTTCCCTCGACCACTAAGTCAAGAATATCAGACTCTCCTACTAGCCTTTTATTCAGATTTTCATCAACCGTTGCAATAAGATTAAGTGAATCCAGATGGGTGGATAAGCTATCGGGTATCTCAATGATAAAGTCTCTAAGTATGAGGCTGCCATTTGGGTAATCAAAATCCAGCCCTCTTGCATTAATGCTTGCCAGTGCTGTCAGGTGAAAATTTTCTTCACTTAAATTAAGCTCCCGGGTGTGTAACTTATTCAGGCTGATATCTGCATTAATCCTCGGTTCATCATCTCCGTAAAAAACGATTCCTACCATCTCAAAGTCCAGATGCTCATCCCCTATACTAAAATATCCATCAAAAACACTTCTATTGATAAAACCGTCAATAAACAAGCTGTCGTATTCATATCCTCTGAACGAAAAGGAATTCACCTCTGCTACAATCTGAGCATTAACAGACTCGGTCGTAAGCCCCCTACCTTCGGTTAACTCAGCAAAAAAGTTGACTTTTTCAAATTCATCGTTATCCAGCCATGTTCCCAGATTAAAATCCTGTACACTCAATGTACCCGAATAAAGCGCTTCCTCAATCCCTTCCTTTAGGTTGAGTTGTACATTCGTAGCTATTGTCCCTATGTCTGTCCGCAGTAACCCCTCAGCTTCAAAATCTCTGAGAAGACCATTAAAGCGTCCCTTAAAATTCAGCTTTTGTAATTTTTCAAAATTGGGAGGTATTTCAAAATCAGGGATTAAGCGCTTAAGAGCAGTCATATCGGTGTTCATGTCTTCAACCTGCAAGTTGAAAAACTCTTCTCCCGCAACTGCAATGTTTTTAGCTGAGAAATTACCTCTCAGATTAAGGTAGTCATCAATGGACAAATGAATGTCCCTTCCTCTAAGGTCATTTATTGTCCCATTTATCGTACCCGCTAAATGAATGGTTTTGTCCTTGTTTTTTTGAATAAAAGGAGACTGTTCTAATTCCTCACCGAGAAACAACAATTCACCTATCAGAATTTCAGCCCGGTGAAAATCTCCATTTATATGCACCTCATTGGAAAAATCCCTGAATGCATGTAAGTTCTCATAAGTCAATGAAATGGTTTCGTCAATAAAACTACCACCACTCAAGAGATTTATATTTCGGACTTCCAGCTTTTTATCAGAAAAAAACAATTCATCGGCTTTCATCTCAAGAAGCTCAAAGCCATCGGAAGTAACAAAGCTCATCGCCTGAGGGATTGCTCTAATACTGCTGCTGTCGATCACTACATCGTCAAACTGAATATCCAGGTCCAGAATTTGCAGCGCATCGTAAGATTTGCCTTTTTTTTCCTTTTGCAAGAAATCAGTTGAGGTAAAGCTGCTGTTCCTGACTTCCAGGTAATCGAGACCGAGATTAAAACCCGGCTTAAAATACTTGCCCCGGTCATCCGCCCTCACCTTTTCCCTGCGCTCATCATCTTTATATACGGGCTCAAATCTCTCTGCAAATACTGCTACCCCGTCTAATACAAGGGAACTGAATTGAAAATCCATTTTTTGCAAGTCAATGGACTCTGCCGTTAAAAACAAGCCATCGACTAAAAACTTTTCCCTGCTCCCCTTATACGCATCTTCAATCAACACTCTTGAACGATAAAAATTCAGGGCATCAAGACTAAGATGGAAGGGAGCATCAATCTCTTCCCTCTCGTGAGCTTGTGGTAAAAAAAAGGAGTCCCGTGGAGTATTGAGAATTTTCACTACTGCACCATCCATGTCAATAGTATTGATTTCCAGACTTTGGTTAAATAAACTGGTAATGGGTCTCGATGTTCCCGCTCTCAATCGATCAGCGTAAACCAGGGTATCGCCGGACTCATACAAAATCAACAAGCCATCTATTTCCAACTTATTGATAAAATTAAAATTCACCCTATCTAC
>SLKL01000233.1 GCA_007134625.1 Saprospiraceae bacterium | reverse complement strand
GCTAATGCAAGGCGTTGCTGAGTAAAAGAGGGCTTGTATCTCGGGTCATAGAAAAAGGCTTTAAAGACGGTCTCCGTTACAGTGTAATTGACATCATTGCCGATAAAATCCATGAGTGTAAAAGGGCCCATTCTAAAGCCGCCGACTGATGTCATTGCATGGTCTATGGTAGCAGCATCAGCTATGCCTTCGTCCAATATGCGGAGTGCTTCACTGTAAAATGGTCTTGCAATCCTGTTTACAATAAAACCCGGGGTGTCTTTGGCGAGTACCGGTAGATGGCCCATTTCAGCTATCCACTTTGTAGCCTTTATGGTTACTGCTTCATCCGTTTGGAGAGCAGGTATAATTTCTACCAGTTTCATTAGAAAAACGGGATTGAAAAAGTGAATTCCTACAAGTCTTTCCGGTTTTTTACAGGCTGCTGCAAGCGCAGATACACTCAAAGAAGAGGTATTGGTTGCCAGAATGCAATCTTCACTTACAATGCTTTCTAGTTCTGCAAAAACAGATTTCTTGATTTCAAGATTTTCGACTATGGCTTCAATGACCAAATCTGCATCACCGAAAGTGCTCATTTTTTCTATAAATAGAATATTTCCAAAAATCCCTTTCGCATCGGCATGGCTTATTTTTTCCTTTTCTGCCATTCTGTTCAGGATTTTCAGCAGACTGTCCCTTGAGCGGTTCAGTGCATCCGGATTGGCGTCGTAGAGGAGGACTTTATGGTTGGAAAAAGCTGCCAATTGCGCTATTCCGGTACCCATTGCTCCTGCTCCTATTATTCCTATTTTCATGATTTTCAGTTTATTTTCCTGTAAATTCAGGTCTTCTTTTTTCTAAAAAAGCGGCTACTCCCTCTTTAAAGTCATCTGTACCTCCTGCCTCTGATTGCAATCGCCACTCATGAGTAAGTTGTTCTTTCAGGCTATTGTTCAGTCCCAGATTTAATGCTCTTTTGGTAAGTCCCAATCCACGGGTAGGCATGTTCGCGAGTGATGCGGTTAATTTCTCTGCTTCCTCTGGCAGTTGATCGTTTGCAACTGCCTTGTATATCATGCCCATTGCTACAGCGTCTTTGGCTGTTACGGCTTCTGCAGTCATCATCAATGCTTTGGCGCGTGCCAGTCCCACCAATCTCGGTAGTATCCATGTGCCTCCTGAATCCGGTATCAGCCCGATTTTACTGAAAGCCTGAATAAAAGCTGCACTTTCTGCGGCGATAACTATATCACAGGCAAGTGCAACGTTGGCTCCTGCTCCTGCAGCCACCCCATTCACTGCGCATACAACCGGCTTTTCAATTTTAGTTAGTCGCATAATTAGAGGATTATAATGCTCTGTTATGATTTTGTGCAGATCTACTTTTATGGCAGGGTCAATAGCCTCGTTGAGGTCCTGCCCGGCGCAGAATGCCTTTCCTTCCGCAGTAAGCAAAATAGCGCGGATTTCAGAATCGCTTTCGCACTCATCCAAAGCTTTTTGAAGTTCCAGTGCCATAGGGCGGATAAAACTATTGAACTTTTCAGCTCTGTTCAATTTCAGGATGCAGTAATTTTCCTTTCGTTCGACGGATATGTATTTCATATGTTTTTATTTTGGAGCGTAAAATTAAGGACTATCATATCACTTTCATAATTCGGGATAGGGTTTTGAAGTTTTATTGTTGAAAGCTTTGATATTGAAATCATTAATTTAGTTTGCGACCCTGGATATCCCATAATTTTGTCATGATTTTTGCTTTTAAATGCAAAAATCCCGCCAAAATTTGTAAGATTTTTAGCTTAATAACCACGGGTGCAGCCCGTGGTTATTAATTTATGACCCTTTCAGGGTCTCACCAAAATCCTTTTTAGTCCTTGTTCCAAACGAGTTGGAAAATTGCACTTTTTTGTTGCTTTTCATGTCTTAATCGACCTTAGACAAGGTCACAAAAAATTGTAAAAGGTCTGAGCCTGATAATTTATTCTAAATTGTTGGGATGATATTGGTATTGTAGTACTGCTGAATCGTTTTTTTGAACATTTGTTTAATTTTGTAAAAAAATAAAAATGGTAAAATTCAGGATGAATCACGGAAGTCACAGACGAGGCGATTCCGGTCGGCGAACTTCAAGTATGCGTTATGTGGTGATTTTAGTGGCATTGCTTGTATTGTTTGTTTGGTTGTTGACGGTAAACATGGAGCCGTGGTTGGAGATGCTTTTGGGGACACCTGAAAAAAGTGAGATTATCTGTAGTGCCGAGACAGGAGATTTGAAAATGATAGATGATTTGATTCTGGCTCCGGCGAAAGACGGTAGTGGGATAGTGTGGATGGCTCATGGCAGTGCCGCTGTTACCAATTTTGGACATCGACCACCTTTTGAAGAGGGTGACCCATTTAGAATGCCTATTGGTTTAACAGAGTTTTGGTCAGATGAGGATAAAGTCTTGCAATTCAGTAAAATGGATGTTGCTGCCTTCAGGGTATTAGAGGAGGTGTATAATCAAATTTACGATTGGCATGAGGAATATGGTGATATGCATATCGTATCAGGTATGATTAGCTGCAGCGATTCTATTGGCGCTTATCCTCCCGGTGAAAATATTTTTGCCGCAATCATGAATCTGGAGTCTAAAAATCCCTATTCGCTTACTTTTCTGTGGTCAAATGAAATGGATGAAAGACCTTTAAATGAAATGGTTTTTTCATTGGCTGAATTGAATGCCATTTCAGGTTTGAATATTTTTGAGGATATAATCGCCCGTAAAGGAGTGTCCAAACCGCGAGAATTAACGGGGATACTCTCGCTTGGCTACAATACTAATCATTTTGAGAGAAGGGTTAATCTTCAGCGGTTGGGAGCAGTGGAGTGATCTAAAAAGTGGATGGTTGGAAGTAGGAAGTGGGAAGTAGGAAGTAGGAAGTAGGAAGATTGATGAGTTGTCATTCTTAATATTCTTAATGACTCTTAATTTCTTAATGTTAAAAAATGAAGCTACTATAAATTTACCTGCATTTTGTCATACACCCGATCTAAACATTAACAAGCATTAAAAAACATACCTTATCTTTAGCCGTTAATGTAAATGGTATAAAAATAAAACATTTATGAAGCTAAAATTAACGCTGCTTTTGCTTTTAATGGGACCTTTCCTTTTTGCACAGGAAGGATATCGAATAGAATTTCAGCTTGAAAATTATGAGGGAGATACTTTGTTTCTGGCATACTATCACGGAAACAGACAATTTATGGCAGACACTGCTGTGTCAACCACCGGACATTTTATTTTTGAGGGTGAAGAGGCATTAGACCCGGGAATGTACATTGGCGTGAGAAGTCCTGAGAGGACCTTTTTTCAGCTGTTGGTTGACAATGATGAGATGCATTTTTCTGCTAAAGGGGATGAAGAGGATTTTGTCAATACTGTTCGATTTACCGGCTCTCCCCAAAACAGTGCATTTTACGAATATTTATCTTTTTTGGATCAGCAAAGAAAAAAAACAGCTGAATTGAATGAGGAGCGGGAATCAGCCTCTGAGAGGAGAGTAAGGCGAATAGAAAGAGAACTTGAGGAAATCAGTAGTGAAGTAATAGCGAAACAATCCGAAATCATTGAAACCTTTGACGGTGGTTTGGTAGGGGCTATTCTAAAGGGAAATAAAGAACCGGAGATTCCTGATTTTGAGGGTGCAGAAGAGGAGGTTAGAAGAGAGCGATTCAAATACTACAAAAAGCACTTTTTTGACAATATTGATTTGACTGATGAGCGGCTATTCAGGTCTCCTGTGATGTTCGCTAAAGTGAATCAATACATGGAGCAATTGACTTCAAGACACCCGGATTCTATAATGGTTAGTCTGGATTATATTCTTGGTCAAATGGAAGAGAGTCCTACAGTATTCAGGTTTTATCTGGCGCACTACCTCAATGAATATGCACGTAGTAAAATTATAGGAATGGATGCGGTATATGTTCATCTTGTTGATACCTATTACCGTGAGGGTAGAGCCTGGTGGGTAGGTGAAGAGCAGCTTGAAAGAATATTAGAGAATGCAGATGCCATTCGTCCTACTCTTATCGGGAAAACAGCACCTGATATCACCGTTCAAAAGCGAGATGGGCAGAGGGTCAGGCTGCACGACCTGGATTATGATTATACAATTTTATACTTCTGGAGACCGGATTGTGGGCATTGCAGGCGCTATACTCCGCAGATAATTGATTTTATCAGAGAGTGGTCTGATAAAGGCGTTGGAGTGGTAACTATTTGTACAAAATTCACAGATGAGGTAGATACTTGTTGGGAGTACATGGACAAAACGGAGGGAACGGATTTAATGTTAAACCTCGTTGATCCATTCCACAGATCGAGATTCAGTGTTCTGTACAATGTCAGAACTACACCGCTTATTTTTGTTCTGGATTCAGATAAGAAAATTCTATCTAAGCGTCTATCTGCTCAGCAACTATCAGAAGTATTGCCTATGTTCATGGATGATAAAGAGGGGCCAATGAATATGGAGCAAGCTGAAACCGGGGAATAAAATGTTTGTTGAGCAGAAATGCACAGGCTGCTTATCTTTGCAATTACAATAGGCGCATTAAGTGAAAATTTTAGATAAATACATAGTCAGCCAGTTTATAGCACCTTTTCTGGCAGCCTTTTTCATTGCTTTAGTGGTTTTGGTGATGCAGTTTTTCTGGCTGTATATCGATGATATTATGGGCAAGGGAGTAGGCTTTTTTATGATCATAGAAATGGTCATGTACCTCTCCGTCACCATAATTCCTATGGCTTTGCCAATTGCTATTTTATTATCTTCAGTTATGCTGTTCGGTAACCTTGGAGAGCGTTACGAGTTGGCAACTATAAAATCCAGTGGTGTCTCGCTGATGCGCATAATGCTACCACTGATATTTTTTGGAATCGGTCTTGCCGGCTTTTCATTTTATTGCTCTAATAATCTCATACCGGTTGCCAACCTCAAATTCTTTTCCCGTCTTTATGATATAAGGCAGCATCAGCCTTCCAATGCATTAGAGCCCGGAGTTTTCAATCATGAATTTACCGGTTACACTCTTAGGGTAAGTGAAATTATGCCCGATGGCAGAGGTATCAGAGATGTTCTGATTTACGACAACTCTGAAATCAGGTCAGGTATAATGAAAATGATGAGAGCTGATTCAGG
>SLKL01000185.1 GCA_007134625.1 Saprospiraceae bacterium | reverse complement strand
GTCAATGATTCCCGGTATGAGTAAAATGACCAAGAATTTGGATATTGACGACAAGGCTTTTGTTAAAGTTGAATCCATCATTCAATCGATGACTCCTGAAGAACGTGGTAATCCTGATTTGTTAAATATGAGTAGGAAAAAGAGAATCGCCTCAGGGTGCGGTCGATCTGTCCATGAAGTCAATATGTTTATCAAGCAGTTTCATCAGATGAAAAAAATGATGCATATGATGAGTAAAGGGAAAAATATGCAGAATATGATGAAAAATATGCAAAATTTTAGAGGATAAGCTTGGACTTTATATTTTTTTTATAACTTTAGCCATTATTTTTACCAATGTCTTAAGTTATGAAAAAATATTATACCTCTGTTTTTGTTCTGTTGTTTTTTTCAACGATTAGTTTTGCTCAACTTCCTACCAATGAAGTAGCCCCTGATTGGACCCTTACCGATATAAATGGAGTAGAGCATACGCTTTATGATTACCTCGATGAGGGCAAGGTTGTCTTTTTTAAATTCTCAGCTACATGGTGTGGACCTTGCTGGAACTATCATCAAAGTGGAGCCTTCAGTCAAATGTGGGATGAATACGGTCCCGATGGAACTGATGAGGCGATGGTTTTCTTTATTGAAGGTGATCCGAACACCAACACAGATTGTCTTTATAATTTGCCAACCTGTAATGCCTCTACCCAAGGAAATTGGGTTGACGGAACTCCTTATCCAATAATTGATTTACCTGATCTTACAGTCCGAAATGCTTACCAAGTGAATGCTTTCCCTACAGTGTTTTCAGTATGTCCTGATACTCGGATTGTTAGGTCATGGGGCGCGCAACCACCTAAAAGTACTTTAGAGACTGTTTTCGGATCTTGTGGATTGGCAGCTGAGGTCACGGAAACTGTGGATGAATTGTGTTTTGGTGCAGAAACAGGTATGATTTCCATTGAAACTGAAGAAGGTCATGGGAACAAAACTTATTTATGGAGTAATGGAGCAACCACTCAGAATGCCGAAAATCTTGGACAAGGCATTTACTCGGTTATTATTACCGATCAAAATGGCCGCGAAATTTATTTGGAAGATATTGAGATCAGTGGACCTGCGACTGTAGTTGATCTTAGCATTGATGAAGTAGTGAATATTAGTTGTGCTTTTGATGGTGATGGAAGTATTTCTGTTTCTGCATTTGGTGGAGTACCCGGCTATTCATATCTGTGGAGCACAGGGGAGACTACTACTACCATTTCTAATTTAGATGGTGGTAATTATTTTGTTACAGTTACAGATGAAAATAACTGTGAGTTCATATCCCAGGCAATTGAAGTGCACGAGCCATTGGAACTTGAGGTTATTTTATCAGTAGTAAACGAAGAATGCGAACAAGAAAATGGTGCGTTGATCATCAATGTTATTGGAGGAACACCGAATTATTTAATAGATGCCGGATGGGGTCCTTCTGAGGTTGAATTTTATGAATCCTTGCAAGCAGGAGTATATGATGTCCATGTGATAGATATAAATGAATGCGAAGCTGAATCTTCAATTGAAATTGATAATATTCCTGCACCCACTGCGGTAATTGAAGGAGATGATTTCTTATTCCCTTGTAATGAACCCGAAATAATGTTAGATGCTTCCGAATCTTTTGGTCCCGGTAATATTGAATTCAGTTGGTCAACATCGGATGGAAATTTTGTCGAAGGTGAAAATACAGCTACTCCTACCATTGATGCCCCGGGTACATATTCTTTAACCGTAATTGACCCTTGGACAGGATGTGAGGATTTTGCTGAGATAGTTGTTGATGAAAATACTGATTTACCTGTTGCTTCGATTGCTCCTGCTCCTTTAGTTGATTGCGATAATCCTGAATTGACCTTGGATGGAAGTGCTTCAAGTGAGGGCGAAGAATATTCCTACTCTTGGTCAACTGTTAATGGTAATATTCTTGAGGGTGAAGAAACACTAACGCCCACGATTAATGCTCCGGGAGTTTATATCCTTGAGGTGACAAACAATGAAAATGGTTGTATCTCTACCTCCTCAATAGAAATTGAGGGTGATGGTGACTTTCCGGAAATTGAAGTTTCGTCTGACGGTTCTATTAGCTGTCTAAATCAGGAAGTATTGCTTAGTGGAAGTGGTTCTGCTGAGGGGGACAATATTATTTATTCCTGGGAAAATGCTGAAGGCGATATTATTTCTGAAGATCTTGAAGTTAGTATAACAACGGGCGGTCAGTTTATTTTTAGTGTGATTAATCAAGATAATGGTTGTGTATCTACAGAAATAGTGGATGTCAGCGAACTTACCGATTTGCCGGAGGCTACAGCTGATGTTGAAGGCACTCTGACCTGCATTCTTAATACTATTGAAATTGATGGTAGTGGTAGCTCAGAGGGAGATGAATTTGTTTATCACTGGACTACAGAAGATGGTGAGATTGACAGAGGTGATTCTACCCTTTTTCCATTGGTCAGTAGCGCAGGTTCTTATACTTTGACAGTGGTCAATACCCTTAGCGGTTGTGTTAATGAGGTAACCGTTGAGGTAGAGGAAATTAGAGATGATCCCGAAGCTCAATTTGAAATCGATTCTGATGATCTCAGCTTGTCTTTTATTAATTCATCAGAAAACGGTCAATCCTTTATCTGGGACTTTGGCGATGGAAACACTTCTAATGAAGAAGCTCCTGAATATACTTTTGAAACCCACGGTGAATATGAAATTTGCCTGACGGTTACTAACGATTGCGGAGAGGATGTTATTTGTAATACTGTTTTTGTAGCATTCAGCGCAGTCTCAACAAGTCCACAAATAAGACATGTGAGTTGTTTTGAAGGAAATGATGGTGCTATTCAATTAGAAGTTTCGGGTAATGCACCTTTTGAGTTTGATTGGAGTAATGGAGCAGATGATCAGAATTTGTCTGAACTCGAAGCTGGAGAGTACACTGTAATTATCACCGACGATATCGGGCTTACTTCTGAATTGTCTTTTGAAATCAATCAACCTGATTTGATTGAATTGAATGAGGTGGAGGTTGTCGATGTAATTGCAGGTGAGCCCGGTAGTATAAGCGTAGAGGTAGTTGGTGGTGTTGAGCCATATTCTTATCTTTGGTCGAATGGTGCTGAAGAAGCGAATATCTCCAACCTTAGTATGGGAGAATACACACTTACTGTTACGGATGCCAACGAATGTGAGGCCATCTTCGGACCTTTCGAAGTAGATGAAGTTTCTTCAGTAAATAATTTGAATGGTGTAGTCAATCTCAATGTGTATCCCAATCCGTTTAATGATAATCTGTCAATAGAAATTGAGTTAGACAGCAGATCGGATGTAAATTTAGTCGTTAGAAATATTTTGGGTCAGATTGTTTTTGAAAGATCTCACATGGATCAACAAATCCGTGAATTGATCTATACAGGTGACTGGCCATCAGGAGTTTATATTCTTGAGATAATGAAATCCGGTGAAAGAGCAGAATTCCGACTTGTAAAATAAGGTATTAAGTTCTTATAAGTAAGAATGTAAGTAAAAGTTAAAATAAGAGAGCTTCAGGATTTTAAAATTTCCTGGAGCTCTCTTATTTTTAGCATGCATTCAACAGGTGTCATAGAGTTGACATCAGTCTTTTTTAGTTCCTCTGCTACTTGTTGGCTTTTAGGGTCAGACAAATCAAAAAGACTTAATTGCACAGCATCCGTCGAAGAAGGTCCGAAATTAGTAGCCGGTTTAGCTGTTGGACTTTTCTTTTTTCCGGTTTCGATGGATTTCTGTTCCAGCTCGCTCAATATTTCAGAAGCTCTGGATATGACCCTGTCAGGCATTCCCGCCATCGAGGCTACATGAATTCCAAAACTATGATTGGAGCCACCCTTTATGAGTTTTCTCAGAAAAATGACTTTATTTCCAGCTTCCCGTGTAGCCACGTGGAAGTTTTTAATTCTTCCGAAAGACACCTCTAGTTCATTTAGTTCATGGTAATGCGTGGCAAACAGGGTCTTTGGACGCAAATCCTTGTGATCGTGCAGGAATTCTGCTATAGACCAGGCAATGCTCATGCCGTCATATGTCGAAGTACCTCGACCAATTTCGTCCAGAAGTATCAGACTTTTTGAAGATAGATTATTTAAGATGGAAGCCGTTTCATTCATCTCAACCATAAAGGTGGATTCACCTGAGGAAATATTATCCGATGCTCCAACCCTGGTAAATATTTTATCTATTAACCCAAGCTCCGCCTTTTCTGCAGGTACAAAAGACCCCATTTGTGCCATAAGACTGATGAGGGCTGTTTGCCTTAAGATAGCTGATTTACCTGACATGTTTGGACCGGTAATCATAAGGATTTGATTTTCCTCCTTATCCATAGTCAGGTTATTGGGTATGTAGGCCTGCCCCGGCGGCATTTCCTTTTCAATGACCGGATGCCTGCCGTTGGTGATTTTTAACTCATCATCGGAATTGAGAACCGGCTTTGAATAATGGTTGTCGATAGCTACCTGAGCAAAAGAGATAAGACAATCGAGTTGTCCGAGTAAAACAGCATTGTTCTGAATGGTCTCAACGTAATTCAGCAGTTTTTCCAAAAGCTCTGCGTATAGCTTTTCCTCTATATCCGCAATCTGTTCTTCTGCAGTCAATATTCGGGTTTCCAATGACTTTAATTCCTCAGTGATATAACGTTCTGAGTTGGTAAGGGTCTGTTTGCGAACCCAATCATCGGGAACGAGTCCCTTATTTTTGTATTTGTTGGTGACTTCTAAGTAATAACCGAAAACATTATTGAAGCCAATTTTTAAGTTTTGGATTCCGGTGCGCTCTATTTCCGAGGTTTGTATTTCTAAAAGGAGCTCTTTGCTGTTCCTGATAGTGTTCCGCCATTCATCGAGGTCCTGATTGAATCCGTCATTGATTACGGGACCTTTTCCAAAAACAGCCGGAGCGTCCTCTTTTATTTGCTGATTCAATGTTTCCTGTAAATCCGGGCAACTGTCAAGGTGCTTGGCAATGTTGAGTAACTTATCCGGTGTAGATTGTTTTAGTTCTTCAACAATGGGCTCTATGGCTTCGAGTGCTGTCCCAAGTTGCAACAATTCTCTTGGATTGATTCTCTGCAGTGTTATTTTTGATACAAGACGTTCCAGATCACCCATCTTTTTCAAGGACGATCTGAGTGCTGCTCT
>SLKL01000338.1 GCA_007134625.1 Saprospiraceae bacterium | reverse complement strand
CTGCGATGGCCACTTCTGTGGGGTCAACAGGCAAACTGAGGTCCTCCCCGTCTCTTATCCATTCAGTGATTTGATATCCATCCGGTACAGGCAGACATATGGATATTTCTTCGCATTCCTCAAGACATCCCTTCGGAAAAAAAGCTGTATTGGGGGCAGGATTGATTACCACAGGCTGACTCTCAGCTCTGCACCCCCATTCATTTTCAGCAGTAACAAAATACTGCCCGGCATTAGTAGTTGAAAAAGTTGTACCATTACTTCCAGTGCTCCAGAAATAGTCCAGCGTAGCTTCAATATTACTCACTTCCATTTGAACTGAGTCCCCACTGCACAGAAGCCCGTCAGGTGTGGTAGCTATCAGAGGTTGCTCAGGAGTGGGAAAAATTCTTACATAAAATGGATCACTGACACTTTCGCAACCGGAAGTAGTATTTTGGACAGTAAGCTCGAATTGGTGTAATCCCGGGTCCAGAAATGGGTTTTCAAGCCCGTCATAAATCAAAATGCGGGAATCATCGGTAGTATTCCAGCTAAAAGAATGATTGTTCTCTTCGAGAATGGAAAAAAGTTCTACCGGGGAACCGAAACAGGCAGTTAGGGTGTCGTTGCGAACGATACCCGACTGTCCGGGTATTCTTCCAAGTACTTCAGCTGCGGGAGTGGGTTCGTATTCTACTGGAAAAACACCGGATCTTGCCAGACAGTTGTTTTCATCCCTTACGCTTACTGAATACTGCCCGGAGGACTCTGCAATAGTTGTGGAATCCTCACTCCCGTTACTCCAAATAAAATCAGAGAAATTTCCGCCAATTACAGACAGTTCCACCCAATCACCCTCACACAGAGGAAATGGCCGGTCAGCAACAATTTCAGGAATTGCAATAGATTCATTTATTTCTATTGTTTCAATATGGGAATTGGTGCATCCAAATAAATCTTCTACCCTCAATTCGACTATATAAGTACCTGATGAATCGTAGCGAAAGACACCCGGATTGTTTTTATCGTGAACCAATAAGGAGTCTTGAGCATACAGGAAATTCCATTCATAAAACCCCTGATCTAAATTGGCCAAGCCCATTACCAAATCTTCAATACAGGGTGAACCATCCTCCATAAAGCCCGCATCAGGAACAGGTCTAACCTCTATTGTTTTTTCAACCTCCAGAGAACAACTGCCAAAATTAGCAATCAGGAGCACATCATAAAAACTCGTCTCAGTATACACATGGGTAGGATTTAAGTCTGTAGAAATGTTATTTACTCCTGAGGCCGGATCTCCAAAATTCCATTCCACACCGATGAGGGAGTCAACATCTCCCGTCACGATAAAAGACTGGAATTCTAACTCCTCATTTACGCAGCCGGGTAAGAAATCAAAATCTAATTCATTTTCGAATTCCAAAGTAATTAATCTGCTTCTAAAATTTATGGTGTCACCCGTCATATCTAATCCCGTTCCTGTCGCCCGAACATAATGATTAGCTGCGTTATTGAAAAAATAGTCAACCGGATTTCCTGCAAGTAAAACAGAACTATCTCCATCAACTATAAACCATAAGACAGTACTATCTACAATTCCAGGATTAATCACTTCAAACCGAATGTGGTTACAATTACCTATAGCCTCAGTTAGGACGTCAATTAAGGGATCTAAATCCCCTTCATTTTCGCATTGCCCATCACTAGAAAAAGAGCAATCCCACAGTATCGTCCTTGGATCACAATGTTCACATATTCTGAGAAAACGAGATCTTTCATTACAACCAGTAGATAGTTGAAGAACTTCGAGACTGTAATTGCCCCATTCGCCCACAACAATAGTATCAGTGTCAAATGCGATAGGCGTATTGTGAAAAAACCAAGTAAAAACATAATCTGGACTATATGGAAGACTGGAAACCAACCGTACCGAATCACCATCGCAGATTCCCGCCGGATCAAGATTGATGATATTTACCTCAAATGATGGTATTTCTCTTATTTTAAATCTTGTTCTTCCTTGACATCCAAATTCATCTTCCACAATCAAAAGATAATCGCCAAATCCCAATTCACAAGAAGCAATATTACAAACTTGAACACCATTGGAATACCATTCATATGAACTAAAAGATTCAGTCGGAGAGATGGCAACCAAACCCCCTCTGCAGACTTCTGAATCTATTACGACGGGTTCTATTTCCGGCAACACCTCAATTTCAATAGAAACGGTAAAGCTGCAATAACGGGCAGTTAATTCTACCATTCCACTCTCTTTCCACCTAACTATAACGGTGGTTGGATCTTCCTGCTCAACTATTGTTCCCATGGATGGGATACTCAATTCCCAGCTGACCTCACCAATCAGGTTGCTGTCGATACTGAAAAAAGACTCCGAAAAAACACAGCTTCTGTCCTGTCCACTGATTTCTATTTCTTCAATTTCGCTGATCGACAATTCCACCCAATCACTTGCGCACCCACTGAATATATCAATCCATTGCACTCTGATCAACTTATCCGTACCCTCAGTCCATTGTACATTTATTTCACTTGAAAAATGTTCGCTCACTTCAGACCCGTCATGAACTTCCCAAATAATGGAAAGTGGTTCTCCCTCGGGAATTTCCACTGAATAGGTGTACCATTCCCACGGACAGACAATGGTCTCACCCTCGATTAGTGGTTCTGCTGTAGTGACATCAGCTGCTATGAGCGTTATAACTGCAAAGGGATCGCAGTAATCATCATTCCCAGGAGTGGCAGTAATGGTAAATGTTCCGCCATACGGAGGAGAAAAGGAAAAACTACTTGACAAGGTGGTTTCTTCAGCTATCAAATTGCCATGTTCATCCCTGACTTCCCAGATAGCATCTACCGGCGCTGAATTGGATTCAAGGGTGTAAATAGCTTCCTCTTCCGGGCACAATCGGTTGGGTCCATTCAGGTCGAGGGGAGTGGTTAGATCAAGCCACAAAGTATCGGTTTGTATACAGTCTCTTGTGCAATCTTCAATATATACTGCAATCCAGGGTTGTTGTGGAGTATTGAAAAATCTTGCAGTGATTTCATTAGTTCCATTCCCGGATTGAATTGCTGCAAAACCCGCTGACCAACTAAAATTAGTCCCATCCCTATTGTCCACCCGAAAAGAATATGTCCTGTTTGGACATACTCTTTCAGGACCTTGGATTCTAGTCTCATCCCCAAGAATAAAAACCTGCTCAATTGCTGGAAAAGGACATATGTCATGACAAGCGGTCGTTAATGAAACTGTGCCTGAAGCCCCTCCTGTCCAGTGGACCTGTATAAAATCATCTGATGTATTACCCCCTGAAATGATATCCGCCGAACCGGCAATGTCCCATATGTAAGGATCACAGGACGGATCAGCCCTATATGTCACAGTATCTCCCATGCAAACTGACCCGGTACAGTAAATGACCGGTGCATCAGCATCAAGAACCTGCACAACTACAGTCTTGATGTCCTCACAATCACAAACCTCACTTACTTTTTGAGAAACTTCAAAAAATCCACTTTCATAATATTCTACAGAAAAAGAATTGCCTTCACCTGAACCTGCAGAACCTGCATACCACTCCATATTTTCAGCACTTGTTGTGGAGGTAAATTCAATAGATTGCCCCCTGCAGACTGTAATGGTGTCATTTTCAGCTTCAGGAAAGGAAGTAAAGGAAGCGACAGGCTTTTCAATAACCTCAATACAATTGCCTCCCTCAATGGCACAGCCCGGTTTTATACGACCCGTATAACTGATCCAATTATTGACCGATGGTCCAAAAAATTGAATGGTAATATGACGATTGTCGTAATCCAACACTTCTCCGTTTCCTGAAAAATCCCAGTTTATGGATTCAGGATTGAAATCCCTAATTCTAAATGTTACAATACTGCCCTCACAGACTTCAAAACAATTTTGGAAATCCTGATAACGAATTTGATTGCCGCACGCTAAAGGGGAAATTATCTCTAAACCAATTACAGTTACTTCTCCAATAAAAAATGAAATGCTGTCTAATGGGTCACCATCAGCCGAATAAGCAGTTAATACATCCGGAAAGCCTGTGGTCTGGCAAATGAGAATTTCATTGTTTTCATCCGGAAATAAAGTAGTATCTCCTCCCATCCAGTAATTCAACACATAATAGGCAGCATCCTCACCATTTATGGGATCGAAAGTATAGGTGTAGCATTCTTCAAAACACAAAAACTGTGATCCAATTATCTGCGCTATGGTGCTTTGTGTCTGGAGACTAAAAAACAAAAGTAGAATAAATGAGATACGTATTGCTACGTTTGGAGTATTTTGCATTGTTTAGTGAATTTTCATTTCTCTATTAAAGAAACCTTAATGTTTCATAATGTTGCCTGCGGTAAATTTAGGGATTTCTTTTTTTAGCTTGTGTCCTAACATTGTATCTATACACCACTCGAATCCTGATATTTTCCTTACTTTTGCGCTTCAAAATAAAAAGTAGTATGAGTTACAGAAGCCACACTTGCGGAGAATTGAGAATTGATCATGTCGGAAAAAATGTCAAACTTGCCGGATGGGTACAAAAAAGCCGTGATCTCGGAGGTATGACCTTTGTTGACCTGCGCGACAGATTCGGGATTACCCAATTGGTTTTTAATATGGAAACCAATGCCGGATTATGTGAAAAAGCGCGTGGTCTCGGAAGAGAATTTGTCATCATGATTGAAGGAGAAGTGGCTGAGCGAAGCAGTAAAAACCCCGATCGCGCTACCGGAGACATTGAAATTATTGTCAATGATCTACAGGTTTTTAACCCTTCAAAAACACCTCCTTTTACCATTGAAGATGAAACAGACGGTGGTGACGAACTACGCATGAAGTACCGTTACCTCGACATAAGAAGAAATCCGGTTCAAAGCAAACTCATTTTCAGAAGTAAGCTTGCGATTGAAACGAGAAAGCATCTTGACAATCAGGGCTTTATCGAAGTGGAGACGCCTTTTTTGATCAAAAGTACACCTGAAGGAGCCCGCGATTTTGTGGTTCCAAGTCGCATGAATCCGGGCGAGTTTTATGCGCTTCCACAATCACCTCAGACCTTTAAGCAATTGCTGATGGTCAGTGGAATGGAGCGTTATTTTCAGATCGTCAAATGCTTCAGAGACGAGGACTTAAGGGCAGACAGGCAACCGGAATTCACTCAGATAGACT
>SLKL01000106.1 GCA_007134625.1 Saprospiraceae bacterium | reverse complement strand
TGTAACAAACTATCTGTTTTACAAAATCTTGATCCGGTTTATTATGCAGACGAAGAACTTGAAAATATACTTGGCTTTGATGGTCAGGAATGGGATTTAGTAAATGAAAGTCCCGTATTTATCGCTCAAAACAACTCAGGTTACCGCTTGCCGAATGAAATGCAATGGGAATTTGCCGCAAGAGGAGGTTTATTGTCACAGGAATATATTTTCTCAGGAATAACTAATTCGGAAGATCTTTACCCTAATGATAATTCTATTTTTCCTATTAACATGGCTGTTGCCAATGAGTTGGGGATAAGTGGAATGTCGGGAAATGTAAAAGAATGGACTGAAAGCCCTTTTTCTTTATATCCGCTTAGTGCCAATTTAGACTCGGTAATTGTGATAAGTCCTAGTATTGACATTGTTGTAAGAGGTGGAAGTGCATTTGATGATGCCGGGAATTTAAGGGTTTCAGCAAGAGAGATATTTGAACCAACGTCAAGACTGTCAAGTAAGGGTTTTAGGGTGGTGAGACACATAAGTCCTTCATTTCCGGGTAGTGTAGCGAGTCTTAATTGTAGTTCAATACAATTAGGTGATCCGTATATTGCAAATGTTTTTATTGAAACTACAGGCACCATTGATTATGTAAATGGAAATGGAGGTGGCTATCCATCTTTACAAATTGAATCTCAAGGTGTTGAAGGCTTGGTTTTAAGTTTTCAAGCAGGTAATTTTAGAATCGGAAATGGTAGTATTTCCTTTACGATTAGTGGTACACCTTCTGAAGGAGGTTTTGCAATATTTAACTTTGAGATTGGTGGAGTAAATTGTGAAATAAGTCTAGAGATTATCGAGCCACCCGGTACTGTTAATGCACTAAATTGCGCCAACCTCCAATTAAATAGTTCTCCGGTTGTCAACCAATCCACTCAAGGTATCGTAGGACAGATTAGTTATACAGGTGGCAATGGAGGCAGCTATCCAGCTGCTTCTTATTTTTCCACAGGTGTAATTGGAATAACACTATCTCATGGATCTGGAAATTTCAATGCCGGGGCAGGAGTAATTATATTTCAACTATCAGGTGTTCCTCAAACCGAGGGTATTGCTTCTTTCGTTATTGAAATCGGTGGAGAATCCTGCACCCTTAATATTGTGGTTGAGGACGATACGGATTGGCCGCCGGATTATGTCCATTGTGATCCGGATAATCCAACAGAAGTCAGAGAAGTAATTAACCCCATAACAGGACAATCCTGGATGGATCGAAATCTTGGTGCAAGAAGGGCTGCTAACAGTCGTGATGATGCTTTAGCTTATGGAGACCTTTACCAGTGGGGAAGAGGACCTGATGGCCATCAATGCAGGGACTCTGAATGGACATTAAATATTTCTAATTCTGATACCCCCGGCCACTCTGATTTTATTGCAGTTCAAAACGAGCCGCTTGATTGGCGTGCTCCGCAAAATAATAATTTATGGCAAGGTAAAAATGGCATTAACAATCCATGTCCACAGAATTATAAAGTCCCAACTATTGCTGAACTAGTTGAAGAAATGAATTCATGGGGTCAAGAGAATTCATCAGGAGCTTATAACTCACCATTAAGGTTTACCACTGGTGGTGCCAGAGCTAATAATAGTGCACTCGTTGAAGTGGGAGAAAGAGGTGCATATTGGTCAAGTACAATTTTCTCTAATGAATCCCGCAACCTTGCATTTTTACAGAACAATGCTGGACCAATATTTAACCCGAGGGTTACTGGCTTTTCCGTTCGTTGCATAAAAGACGATTCTCAGCAAACAGGAAGTATTCAAGAATTGAATTGTAATGATGTGTCCATCTCAGGAAATTTAATTGCTGGCGAACAATCAATAAATGTAAGTTTTAGTATTCCCTACAGCGGTGGGAATGGGGGAGTTTATAATGGTCAGAATATTAATTCTACCGGTGTAGCCGGATTAATAGCCAGTCTTCCTTCTGGATCTTTTAATGATGGTTCAGGCATATTAACCTTTTCAATTAGTGGTATCCCAAATGGAAGTGGTGTAGCTTTCTTTAATGTTTCAATTGGGGGCCAAAACTGTACAGTTCAAATTATTGTTGAAGAAGGTGATAGCGATTCAGATTGGCCGCCGAATTATGTCCATTGTGATCCGGATAACCCGACTGAGGTAGTAGAGGTTTTGAATCCTGCTACAGGAAGGGTATGGATGGACAGAAATCTTGGTGCAAGGAGGGTGGCACAAAGTAGTACAGATAGTGAGGCATATGGAGATCTATACCAATGGGGAAGAGCTTCGGATGGACATCAATGTCGTAATTCTACTACAATTAGTTCCTTGAGTGGTAATAATCAGCCCGGACATGGAAACTTTATTGTTGTTAGTTCCCTACCAAATGATTGGCGCATTCCACAAAATGACAATTTATGGCAGGGTGAATATGGGATAAATAACCCTTGTCCAAATGGTTATCGATTGCCGACTCATACTGAATTTCATAATGAACGATTAACTTGGAGTTTTTTAAATTCAGAAGGAGCTTTTTCATCCCCGTTAAAATTACCTGTAGCTGGTTGGCGTAATAATAGTAATGGTTCTCTTATGTGGGTTAATGAGGCCGGTCACTATTGGAGCAGTTCGATTAGTAGCACCAATGCACGCTATTTATTCATAGTCAGCAACAATGCCAATATTGATGCTAATCCAAGAGCAGTTGGTCGATCCGTTCGCTGCATAAAAGACGAAGACTCCTCCATGGGAACAATAGAAAACCTCAACTGTAACCAGGTTGATTTCTTTGGTAATCTAATTGAAGGTGAGGCAACCTCTGATGTCGGATTCCAGATTCCATACACAGGCGGAAATGGTGGGCCCTTTAATGCACAAAATATTAATTCCACCGGAGTAACAGGTCTCACTGCTCAATTGCCAACAGGTAGTTTTTCTCAGGGATCAGGAAGTCTAAATTTTAGTATTTCAGGTACGCCAGCTTCCACTGGATTCGCGCAATTTAATATTTCAATAGGAGGTCGAAACTGCACTGTTGAAATAGAAGTAAGTGAAGAGTTCAACTGTGGCGATCCTACTGCTGTAGTGGAAATAATGAATCCTCAAACCGGCAGAATTTGGATGGACAGAAATTTAGGTGCAAGTAGACGAGCCATTGACATGAATGATGAATCAGCTTTTGGCGATCTTTACCAATGGGGTAGAGGCGCTGATGGTCATCAGTGTAGAGATTCAGGAACAAGACCCACAAAATCTTTTGGGAATAATCCTGGGCACAGTGATTTTATTACCACTTTAGCTGGAGATAATGATTGGCGGACTAGTCCAAATAATAACTTATGGCAAGGTGTTAATGGAGTAAATAATCCCTGTCCTGATGAATTCAGGCTTCCAACCGCTAGTGAATGGCAGGCTGAAAGTTTAACTTGGTCAAGCAATAATAGTCAGGGAGCTTTCGAATCCCCACTTAAACTTACACGTGGGGGATTTAGGTTTATTGATGGTTCCATACAGCGTACCTCTTCATGGGGTCAATACTGGTCATCATCAACTGTTTCTTTCCCACTGTCTAATTCAAATAATTTTAAGTTTCATGCAACTAACGCTTTTCAAGGGGCTGATGGCCGGGATATGGGAATGTCTGTTAGGTGTATTAAAGATTAATAAGGATCATTTTTTGAACACCTACAATAAAACAGCATCTTCATACAATGAATTCAGTTGTATTTTAAGAAAGGGATTAAATTTGCTTTTACATCTTTATTTATAGAAAAAGTAAATCAGAGTTTTTGAAGGGTATTTCTTACATTTGTCTATGAAGTGATACACCACTGAAACCAATTTTAAAGAATGAACTTTTATTAAAGTTTGGAAGAATTTTTAAACAGATATGCCTACGACATTGAGCTCGATCGTATTGGAAGCGGTGCTTTCGGTACCGTCTATAAGGCTTATGATAATTACCTCAATGTTTTTAAGGCCATAAAGATAGCTGAGGTTAAATTCATTGATGGAAGGGAGTTTTCCTTAAAATCTGAATTCAAAGCTTCCCAAAGTGTTCCTACACACAGAAATATAGCTCATTATGAGGAGGTTCTTCAATTTAGAATGCCTAGCGGTTTGTTCGATTATGCCATTATGCAGTATTATGAGGAAGGAAGTCTCAAAATACTACTTCAAAATAAAAGCCTTACCAGAGATCAGAAGATTCAAATTGTCAAGGGAATATTAAATGGGCTTAAAGTCCTCCATGAAAACAAGATAATCCATCGTGATCTTAAACCAAGTAACATCCTGATCGCTAAGGATAATCGTGGAAATTATGTCCCCAAAATATCTGACTTTGGATTAAGCAAGTTAGTGAATCAGAGTGAAGACCACAGTTTTTCAGGCAGTTTTGCGGGAGGTACTTTAGACTATTCTTCGCCTGAGCAGCTATATGGGCATAAGCTCAGATTTAATTCCGACTTATGGTCTCTTGGTGTAATTACCTATGAAATATTTACAGGGAAAAAACCTTTTGAATTATCTGACTTCTCCGGTAGTCCTGACCTTAAAAGGCGACAGGTCTTATCTAAAATTATTTCAGGTGATATGCCGGGGCACATTAATGAATGTCCCGAACCATATCAATCTTTCATAAGATTTTGCCTACAGAGAGACCCTTTAAAAAGAGTGCAAAGTGCCGATGACCTGATTAATTATTTAAAAAAACCTTTCCCTGTTAAATTTGAAGAAGATGAATCTGTAGAGGATTTTGAAACATTAGTACTCAGCCCGGAGGAGAATAAGAAAAAAACAGATCTTTTTAATTTTTGGAAAAGCAGGCAATCAGAACAGAAGGAAGCTGAATCTGAGAAAAAATTGACCGAGGAAGAGATTGAACTCAGGAAAATAGAAGAGAAAAAGGTAAAGGATCAAAAAAAGAAAGATGAATCATTAAAAAAACTGCTCAAAGAAGGCGACGAATTAATAAAAAATGGTAATCCTGCCTATGCTCTTGAGTTGCTTATACCTGCTGCAGAAAAATTTGATAAAAAAGATAAATTACTTGCCTTAATAGAAATTGCTAAAAAAGAACAAGAAGCAATAAGTCGCAGGGTAGAAAATGAAAAGAAACAAAAAGCTGCTGCAGAGTTAAATGAAAAATTTGCTGATCTAATTAATGAGGCAGAAAAGGCATATTTGAAAAATCAATTGAGCGAAGCTTTAATTCTCTACAAGGAGGCTTTAAAAATCAGATCGGATGACAATTTACTTTCCAAG
>SLKL01000268.1 GCA_007134625.1 Saprospiraceae bacterium | reverse complement strand
CTCTTCGAAATACAGGTTTTCAAATTCCTCGTCCTCGCTTAAACTTTTAACAAATTCAACTTCTGCATCAAAAGCCAGTTCGACTTCACTTTCTCTGAAGGTTCTTGTCTGTCCGGAATCTACAATTTGAGTTTCTGAAGAAGGCTCGACTGTTGCTATCGGTTCAGGAATTATTTCTTCTGCGTTTGCAGTCGCAACCAATTCAGTACTTTCAGGCTGAACCTCTTCTTTGACTACTTCCTCCACTTCTTTAATCACTTCTACTTTAGGGGTAATTCTTTCCAGTTCTGCAATAGCAATAGGATTATTAGAAGGGGTGCCATCGAGATAGTAAGAGTTGATGACCCAAACTGAGGAAAGCAACAAAATAAAAGCTGCCGCAATTTGCCAAACTTTTAAGGGAACCGGTCTCTTCAATAAACTGACTACGGCTACTTCCTTATAGAGCTCTTCTTTTTTGCTGAAAAAAGGAGTCGGCTCAAGGTCTTCCTCCGAAACACAAATCGGCTCAAAACCCTCTAATTCCTGACGGACTTCAGGGTGTTGTTTAAGAAAGTTAGAGAAGGCTGTTAATTCGGGCTCGCTGAGATTACCTTCCAGATAATCCAATGCAAATTCTTCATAATTGTGAATATTGATGTTCATCTTTTTTACTTTTTCTCGGACTGAATCGCCTCGATATTACTTTTTAATTTTTTTCTCGCTCTGAACAGATAAGTTTTTACCTGACTGAGCTTAATTTCCATGATTTGAGAGATATCATCATAGGAATATCCCTCAATGTCTCTCAACAGAACAATACTCTTTTGCGTCGGACTTAATGCATCTAAAGCCCGCTTAATATCATCTGAATAATCGCTGCTGTCAAACCTTTCGTGCACTGCAAAATCGGGCATTTCATCCCACATTTCCATACGTTTGGTCTTTCTGTGTTGATCGATCAGGATACGATAGACAGTAGTGAAAAGCCAGGATTTCGCACCTTTTATCTCCACCTTGTGTTTGTTGTCCCACAATCTTATGAAAGCTTCCTGCACAGCATCCTCTGCATTGGCAGTATTTCCGCAGACTTTATATGCATATCGCATTAAGTGATCTGAGAAATCTCTCACAAGTCCGTTGTAGGTTGTAATGTTCATACACTCTTATTACGTCTGCTTTTGACAAAAAGTTACAGCTGTGTGATTTTTTTATTTATTTCTTTGGCAAGTAAATTTTAGCAAAAACTATTAAATATCAAAAATACGGCTTCTGGAAGGATGAATAGATTCGAAGTAGTTAAGTAAGTTTAGTTTAAAGTTTGACCCTTCGGTCTCATTAGTAACTAGGCTATGTCCCCATTTTTTTTATTCGTCTGATTAAAAAATAGCTACCACTTAACCAACACAATACACTTGACAAGACACTAAGTGTATGACAAAATGCTGGAAAAATAAATTACAAGACAAAAAGCACCAAAGGTGCGCTATAAATAACCTATGGTGAAGCCATAGGAGGAAAAAGCGATACTATTAAGCGCCAAAGGTGCGTAATATTCATAACTCAAAACACAACCTTTATGCATCAATAGTATTTTCGGTAAATCCTTATAAATTCAATATTATAAAGTGGAGAGGTGGAGAGAGAGTAATCAGCAATACATTCAGAGAACCATTAAAAATTGACATTTAGGGAGCAATAGCTATACTCTGAAAGAGCTTAATATCTATTGCGATGAACAGCATCCGTGAAATTAATTTATTACGCACCTTTGGTGCTTGATTTTATTATACGTTGCCGACATAGCCCTCCAGGCCATGTTAATTATTACCGCACCCTTGGTGCTCACATACAACCTCTTTAACCACGAATTAGTTGAATTTTAATACTATCCTAAAATAAGGTAGAACCCAAAAAGAGAATATTAGTAAGATTAAGTGATTATAGCTTTTTGTCAGTAAATGTAATTTTTGCCTATTGCCTGCAAAATCAGTACTTTACAACCAAAGAGTTGAAAGGCTAAACCCTACCAGGTCAAACAAGTAAGAGAATTGATTGTTAAATACAGACTAAATATAGATTCAGATGAATAACATCAAATATGAGCTTATTATTTATTGGAGCGAAGCAGATGATGCCTTTATAGTTGAAGTTCCGGAATTGGCAGGATGCAAAGCAGACGGTTCAACTTATGAGGAAGCTATAGCAAATGTAAGGATGGTTATTAATGATTGGATTGAAACAGCCACTAAACTTGGGCGAGAAATTCCAAAGCCCAAGGGTAAATTAATGTTTGCTTAGACTTTACCAAACTATAATACAGGCTAAGATGCACCGCACTCTTGCCCCCAATTCGTTGTATTACCCTCTCCTTTAAAACACTACAAGGACATCGCGATTTTTGACTATATTTTGATTTTTGTGTAAAAAAATCCCGGAGAGCCTGTCTCGGCGGGATTGTAACTGACGAGAGATGTCATTAGTGTAGAAAGAATAAAAAAAACATATCAGAACCCAGTATGGGTGTTATTATTTTTTGGATTGTAATATCATCCCTTCGGGATTTAGGTTAACCTGCAAATCATTTGCTACAATAATTACATTCCTTCGAGCCTGTCTCGGCGAGTTATTTAGCTGACGAGAGATTCAAAGAGATACCAAGTGTTTAATGAGGTGTCTAAATTAACTAATTAAACCTACTTTTTGCCATACACCTCCTCTCTAGTTAGATATTAAGAAATGCATAGCTCTTATGTGAGCCATACTTTCAAAAATCTATCTAACACCCAACGTTTCTTTCTTAGCATTGGAATACCAGAATTCATAACGCATTGATTGTCTATATATATATATATCATTCAAAAATATGCAATATTTACCATAAAAAAAGCGGTGTCTGATTGGAAAAATAATAATATAATTGCAGTGTAAAATTTCGTTAATTTCTTCAAATGTACACCACCTCGACATACAAAAACCAAGCAGGGATCACCCGTAGATCAGAACATCCTAACACCTTCTGTTCTTCCCGGCTGTATGGACGTAGTGGGTTTTATGAACGGGTCTTCAGGCATTAATTGGTTTTACAATTACATTTGATTAGCTTTTTTTTAGATAATAGGTATTTTCAGACAGCGAGTTGACACTTGCTTTCATAGTAACCTAGTGTCCTTGATAGAAAAATTCTACGGTAGTTGTAAAACTCATAAATTAAACCTTCTCTCAAAAGTTTTCTGCATCAAAAATCTCCGGAAATCCTGATTTTGACCAAAAAATCGAAACGGATGGAGCAGATCAAGATAGACATCCGGATTTATAAAATGATGGGAAGTAAGTTGATTTTTGAAAAAGGGAATTGATGAGCTGGGGGTATTAGAATATTTTTATTAACTTTAAAATTTTAAACAGATGAGATATTTATTTTTAATTTTTGTTTTATTAGGATTATTCGCAATCACATCCTGCGACCAAGAGGTAAATCCTTCGGAGGAACCTATAGAACTTGATTGCGTTGGGTTTAGCAAATCAGAATTGGAATCAGTAGGCACCTTGCACAACCAGTTAGTAATTGAGGCATATGAAAAAGTCGACTTTTTAAGTTGCGAGAATTGCATCGACGAAGTAATTACAGCATTTTCTGAAATTGAAATTGATCTAACTGGCATTGATTTGTCGAAAAACGTTATTATTGAAGAGGCCGTATTACTTTATCAAAACTTATCCGAAATCCATTTTGATTTAAGAAACTGGTCTGATAGTCTTCCGTTTAGCCCTGAATCATACCAATATTTGATTATTCTTATGGAGGAAATTGATGCAATGGAAAATTTTTATAATTTTGAGGTTGCCATGGATTATCTTCAATTAGTAATTGAGGCAGATAATTCACTGAACTGTTTTGATGTTGAGTTATTAACAGGAACCATTGAAGTAGCAAAAAACTCAGCATATTTATGGACTCCAGTAGAACATGGTGGTCTAAATCTCTATTCAATTCCACATGAAGGGTCAACACAATCAAGAGTAAGTTGGAATTGGAGGCGAGCTGTGAAGGGTGATGTATCAGCATCGGCCTCATATTTTCTAGGTATGGGAATTGGATTAGCAGCGGGTTTGCTCACACCTGGTACAAATGCTGGTATTATAGGAATGTGGGCTATTGGTGCGGGAATAACCTCTGCATTAGCAGGTTTGGAATAAAAGAAAATACTCTATGAAAACTACTAATAAAAATAGGATCAAATTTTTTATTTTCCTTGGTAGTACCTTTTTCTTTTATGTTGTACTATTTTTTCCTTTAAATTCTGATGAAGTATTAATTCGACATGTTTTGTTTGATATTTTACGTTCTATTATATTCGGTTTTATTTCAACTTATTTTTCTTGGTGGGGAGTAAACTTTATTGATAGAAAATTATTAGGAAAAGAAAAGGACAATAAGGAATAAGATATTGACTTATTTTTAAGCCTATAGGTAAATTAGTCTTTTATGATTACAAGTAGTAGCTGAGTATATGGCAAAAATTAAAGGCCTATGTAAATTACTGATATTTAGATGATTATAAAATGTAATTATTCCTTGTACTGCCTTAATTGCACGGTGGTAGATAGTCCAAATTATTTATAAAAAGAATAGCGGCATTTTTATTGGTGTCGCTATTTTTATCTTAATTCTATATTTTTAATTAGTTGTTTTATTATTGCTATCCACATTCAGGGATGTCAACAAACTGAAATAAATATTACTAGTGTTACAACAAATAAATTAGGAAAAATAATGACCGGATAATTTAGCATCTGCATCTTGTCTTGTAAAGGTCCAGTGGTTTTTTTTCAGCGTTTCGTTGAGTTGTCCAATGAAGTCGCTGTTTTAGGACTTGCTCATTTGCAATTTTATACCCCAATACATTCCCTTTGGATTACATTGATTTCAATTCCCGCCATATTCAACAATCTGCCATGCTTTGGGGTATAAATGAAGTTGATTCTTCTCAAAATCCGATCGGTCTCGGTTTTTGAAAATGTATCATAAAGAGATTTTTCAAAGTGAGTATTTTAATTATCCAGCAGAATACGGTTTTCGCCGACTTCCTTATGGCTTGCACTAATAGCTTACTCTTTTCATCCATGCAAATAACCAGACTATTGAGATCGTAGGCTTCAGAATACAAATCTAACAAAATTAAAAAATAAAAAAACATATCAGAACCCAGTATGGGTGATATTATTTTTCGGATTGTAATTTTAATATCATCTTCCCAATCAGTTGGGAACAAGCACTTCGGGATTTAGGTTAATCTGCAAGTCATTT
>SLKL01000287.1 GCA_007134625.1 Saprospiraceae bacterium | reverse complement strand
TAAAATCAAAGATTGCCACAGTCTTCCCATCCTTCCATTTCCATCAATAAAAGGATGAATGAATTCCAGTTCGTAGTGAAAAACACAGCTTTTGATTAACACCAAATCATCATCATTTTTCAAATAGCCAAAAAGGTCTTTCATCAGGGGGTTAATCATTTCACTCGGTGGTGCTAAATGGGAAACTTCAGATCCTTTCACAATGCCAACTGATTTGCCTCTAAATTTTCCGGGGGAATCAATCAAATCTTTCATCAAAATCCCGTGAGCTTTGCGAAAATATTCGAGGCTATATGGATCTAATCGGTGAAACTGATTATAAACTGCTATGGCATTTTTTACCTCCAGAATATCCTTTTCGGGACCAATAATTCTTTTATTTTCCATCATTGCAGTAATCTGTTCTATACTCAGCGTATTACCCTCGATTTCAAGAGATGATTGGATGGTCTTAATTCTGTTTTCTTTCCTCAGTTTTGTTGGGGGTCTGTTCAAATGAGCAGCATTGATCTCCCCTATTTTTTCCGAAACAGAAGCGACCAATTCTAAAATCCTGCCTGTAATCTGATATGGAGGTTTCATAAAACTGATAGTATCAAATGATACTATCAAAGGTAATAAATAAATTCCAACTGCTTGAGTGTTTTGACTTAGCTTATTACGCACTTTTGGTGCTTGTTATAATATAATTTAAATTTTCTGGATTTTATCATGCATTCACTCAATTTCAAAAATCATATCGTCTAATCTTTGTGGTTGATCTGAACCGGGACACTTGCTCCTTATATTTCTGAAAATATATAAATCTCCCGGAGTGGCACGATCTATGATTTCTCTTGTCCTTCCTTCAAATTGACCACCGATATTAATTGATCTTTCAATTTGATTTCTACTGCCAATGCGTATTAATTGAAAACCCAACATCTTACATCTTGCACTTATATAACAACATGCTACCTCCGCAACAATACCTCTTTGGGATATGAAAGCAGGAACACTTATTTTATGGTCCTTTCCTCCATAAGAACTGGCAAGCATAGCTAACACTCTGATAGGATGAACTCTTAGTCGGGTTGTTTCAATAATATCTCCTACCTCTACACTAATCTCAACAGTACCAAGAGTGTCCGGTCGGATAACAAAATATCCGTTATCACCTAATAAATCAATGGGGACTTTAAGAGAATCGTTTATTATTAGAAAAGCCTCAAGCTGATCTATTGACACCGGTTCACTTTGCCGAGCGACAATTCTAAGCGGATTATCCATTTTTACATACAGCCGCTCAAATTCTAAATTGATTACAGATTTAACAGAATTTCCGGATTGACCTACAATTTCCGAAGCTGAACCCAAGAAAAGGAATAGGATAAAAAATATTGATTGGTAGATATTCATTTTGGTCAGCTTTAAATGAAAGTGAGATATAGATGATATTAAAACGGAATAAAACATTAAATGCGTCTATTCCATTTTAAAATACCCTGTAAAAGTGCAAGTCGCCAAAAAGGAAGGTGAATTTCGTATTGTGAATTATTACTAATATAAAAAGTGAAAATGAAGAATTAAATAATTGAATACCAAAGATCGATTAATCTTGTCTCGTCAACGACATTGGCAAGACAAGACGAGATGATATTTGATTTATTCTTAGTTGAATAATGGAAACTTCTGAAATCGTAAATCGCCTCGTCTAGTATCGTCATTTTTTATAAAAGAAGACGAGACAAGATTACTCGTTGTTCATTAATCAATGCCAGACCCCAACTGCTTTCCTATTTAATAAAAAAGGATCCCCATAATTTTATTCCTCAATTTCAAAACTCATATCACCCATCCCCCTTCATAATCGCAAAGTCTTCATCAATCTCCTCAGGCTTTTTAGTAAAAAGACTAACCACTATCCCCAAAATCAGTGCTACGGTAAAGCCGGGTATGAGTTCATAGGTTATTTCTCTAAGAGCGGGGGTTAGTCTCCAGACAATGGTTACAATGGTTCCGCTGATCATAGCTGCCAGAATACCTGCTCCGGTAGTACCCCTCCAATAAAGCGCCAGTATGGAGGCCGGGCCAATGGCTGCCCCCAGACCTGCCCAGGCAAACAAGACCAGCCAAAACACCAGATCTTCCGCCAAAATGCCCATGATAAGTGCTCCGAGAACGAGCACAAATACAGTAATTCGGCTCATTCGTACCAAAAATGCCTGTTGAATAGTACGTTTTCTGTAATAGACCTTTTCGAAAAAATCCCGTACAACACCCGAAGCTGCAACTAGCAACTGAGAATCAGCTGAGGACATTATTGCAGCAAAAACCGAAGCGATTACCAGCCCGAAAAGAAAGGAGGGCAGGTACTGAGACGCCAGATAAACGAACAGGTTTTCTGCATCACCGGCAGGCAACATGCCCGCTTCAGGTAGTAAAACTCTTCCTGCAAATCCGATGAAAAAAGCACCTGCTGCCATCAAAATATTCCAGAAAGTTCCCACTATACCTGCCGTAATCAATTGCTTTTCATTTTCTATGCTGATATAGCGGGAGATGATGTGTGGATTTCCCGGTGAACCCAAACCTATTCCAAGACTTGCGATCATAGCACCAATGGTCAATGCATAGGGGTCTACCAGATTGGGATCAAGGGCGCTTAATGCCTCTACCATCAATCCGTACCCGCCTAAATCCACAATGAGAATAATCGGCAAAATCATCAGTGATAATATCATCAGGATAGCCTGTAAAACATCCGTTAGACTTACTGCCAGAAATCCACCGACCACCGTGTAAACCAATACAATTCCCGCGGTTAATAATACCCCTGAAGTTTCCTCAATACCAAATGCTGAGGAAAAAGTTTTCCCTCCTGCAACAAACTGCGCAGCAACATATCCCGCCATAAAAATCAAAATCACTGATACCATAACCAACCTGAGAATTACCGCTTCTCTGGGAAATCTAGAAGCGAAAAAATCAGGTACCGTAATACAGTTTTTTACCTCCGCATATCTTCTCAACCTCCTCGCATAATGGAAAAATAAAAACACCTCCACTACTATATATCCCACTACAGCCCAGATAGCAGCGGCACCTAAAGTATAGGCCATTCCGGTAAATCCTATTAATAGCCATGCACTTCTCCCTGATACTACTGCAGATAATCCCACTACAAAGCGATTGATTTTTCTGCCACCGACAAAATACTCACTGATTCCTTTAGACGAAAAACGCGAGGAGAAAAAACCAATGGCAATGATTCCCAGCAAATAGGCAAGAAAAGCCCATAATGCCACCCTGTCCATTACAATTTCCTGAACCCCTTCAGCCATTAGTTGTTGATGTTTGTCGGTTACAAACATAAGGATAAAAGAAAATACGCTAATGGCAAATTGGGAGAAATAAATCCTGCTTCATGTATTTTGTGACATTAATCTTATTTTTAGTACACTCTAAATATTTTTTTAATACACCTAAATTTAGGGCTTTATTTTTCAAGAAAGTACTGAATAAAAGTGGATTATTACTCGTTTTCCTTATTTTTGCATTTTGAAATTAAGGCCTAAATGGGATTTATATATTTTAGAATTGACCCTGAAAGGGTCATATATTAATAACCACGGGCGAAACCCGTGGTTATTAATAATTTAATCTAACAAATTTTGGCGGGATTTTTGCATTTTTTCTGCAAAAATCATGACAAATCTTGATCAAGCTCAAGGCAGGAATTAAGAGGAATCCCAAGGTCATAAATAGTTATCATGTTAAGTCGATGGTTTTTCTTTTTTTAATAAAAAACAGATAATGAGTGTAATAGATATTAAAGTACCGGAAGTTGGTGAATCGATCACAGAAGTAACACTATCTCAGTGGTTAAAAGAGGATGGTGATTATGTGGAGGTGGATGAACCCATTTGTGAATTTGAGTCCGATAAAGCAACACTTGAATTACCTGCGGAAAAAGCAGGTATTATTCAGCATGTTGCCGCTGAGGGAGATGATCTTGAAATCGGAGCACTTGTAGCAAAAATAGATACTTCAGCATCTGCACCTGCAAAAAGCGAGAAAAAGGAAGAAAAAGAGGAACCTAAGGCAGAAGCTGATCAGAAAGCACAACCGGAGAAAGCGGAAGCAGACAAGCCAGCTGATGAGCAAAAAGAGTCCTATGCAAGTGGACACCCTTCTCCGGCTGCTGCTAAAATACTAAGAGAGAAAGGCATTGACCCCACGGATGTAAAAGGCACTGGTAAAGACGGTAGAATCACTACAGAAGATGCCCAAAACGCGAAAGCTGCCGAAAAACCTAAATCCGGTGAAACCAAGGAGGAGAGCGCTCCTCAAGCTACGGCTCATCGTGCTGCATTCAGCAGGGAAGAGCGCAGGGAAAAAATGAGTAGAATGCGTCGAACCATTGCATCGCGACTCGTTTCTGCCAAAAACAACACCGCAATGCTGACTACTTTCAATGAAGTAGATCTCACAGCAGTTATGAATTTACGTAAAAAATATCAGGATAAGTTTGTAGAAAAGCACGGTATCAAGCTGGGCTTTATGTCGATATTTTCCAAAGCCTGTGCTAAAGTCCTGATGGATATGCCTCAGGTAAATGCGAGACTGGAAGAAAATGAGTTGATTTACCACGATTATGTCGATATTTCAATAGCCATTTCTACACCAAATGGTTTAGTGGTACCACCTGTGAAGAATGTGGAATCACTTTCTTTTGCCGATATAGAAAAGGATATCAAAAGACTGGCGGACAAAGCAAGAGAGGGAAGTTTAAGCCTGGACGAGATGAGCGGCGGTACCTTTACCATTACCAATGGAGGAGTATTCGGCTCATTGGTCAGTACGCCCATCATCAATGAACCTCAGTCTGCTATTTTGGGAATGCACACCATTCAGCAGCGACCGGTTGCAGTGAATGGGAATGTGGAAATCAGGCCGATGATGTATCTGGCACTTTCTTACGATCACCGTGTTATTGATGGAAGCTCATCCGTGACCTTCCTTGTCAAAGTGAAAGAAATACTCGAGGATCCGGTCAGTATGATTCTGGACCTTTAATCGGTGCCGGAGATGTAGTTGTAACTAAAACGGCGGCAATACGATGACTTTACAGGAATTTTTTGACCTATTGAATAACAACACGCTAGTTGTATTCACCTTCATCATTTGCGTACCGCTAACTGCCTTACTTGCCAATTACCTAAGTGGAAAATCTGCCGCTTCAGCTCCCTGGAAATACCTTTACAGCGGGCTAATTTACCTCGCTGCCATACCCGGTATTTTTGTAGTTACCCTGCTGGC
>SLKL01000333.1 GCA_007134625.1 Saprospiraceae bacterium | reverse complement strand
GGAGTATGTGGGATGCTTTTGTGTTTGTAGGAGAACAGGCTAAAGTAGTTAAGCAATTTACTCCTCATTCGGATCAGATCAGGGATGCTTTTGGTAGGGATCCCGCAGAAGTAAAGCCACATACAGACACTGCTGCCGAGGCTGCTGCAGATTCAATAGGTGCAGAGGCATATACAAGAGGAGAAGATATATCTTTTAAGGATGGTTCCGAACCTCATGACGCAGGTCATGAAGCAGCTCATGTGCCTCAGTCAAAAGGGGAGTCTCGTCTTGTAAATGGAACATCAGAGGTGTTTGAACCTGCTGACCCACCTTGTGTTTGCGAGGAGGTGAATGTGGTTAGTGAAGGTATTGCTTATGCTATGGATGATATCGGATCGAATGTCGATCGAACCAAAATAGAGGGGAGCACAGTTACTTCACTTACACCGTATATAGAGTTTCATCCGCCTGAAGTGACTGTTAGTTGTCCCGATCACTGCCCCTCATCCATTGAATATGTTCACCGAAGAACAATAGATGAGCCATATAGAGCTACAAGGAGTAGAGTTTGGAAAAGCGGACCGACGACATTGGGTACAGATGGAGAACCCAAAACTTTTATATTTGAGACAACAGTCACAGCATCTTGCGGTGGTGTCCCTTGTCCTCCAATGGAAATGAGAAGAGAAATTGAAGTTGTTGAAACCAATGACTGCTGTACTGAAATCAGGAGCATGAATAATGGCAGAATCGTTTTTGACGCAGGTGATCGCAGTGTAGTGATTAGTGGTAACAGCTTAATCGTCCATCCTAACAACCCATGGGAAAGATCCAGGTCTTTTAATTTTCCCTATAATATTGAAGCTATTTTCTGCAACCTCGGTTCAGATCAGGTTTTTGGATTGACTGAAAGCGAAATGGAGGCCTCGTCAGCAGGCGAAAGTTATCGCCAGGCAAATCTAACGATTAGTGAGTTACCGGAGCGTGATAATGAATTAGTTCATATGGAGATAAACAGTCCTTACAAAGAAGAAATTCTCCGGAATATGCCCAGGACATTCCCTGCCAGTTATGTTATTTCATTTCAGCAACAGCAAAATGGGGATGAATTTTCTTTTGCCATGACTATGGATAAGGAGACTTGCCGAACTATGATTCAGGTTTTACAAAATGGTCGATTGATTGAAAGTATTGATGGGGTGGTACAGAATTAAAAGTATTCTTTAGATGTAACTATTTACGACCTTAGATGTCGCATAAATTTTGTCATCTCGTCTCTCGTCTTTAGGCCGAGACAAGTTTAGTCGAGACAAGTTGTTTTTGCTTTTCTATTGCAAATCTTGATCAAGCTAAAAGCATGAAATCCCGCCAAATCTCGATCAAGCCGAAGGCATGAATTTGTGAGGTTTTCATCTAATAAATAGTTACCTTTAGATAACATAATTATTTGATTTTTTTAGTCATTTGAAACTATTTTTTACTATTGACTATTTATAGTAAAAAATAAAATAATGATCAAAGAACAAATCCTGAATCTCTTAGATGAAAAAAGAGAGTTGTCCGTAAAGGAAATTTCCAAAACTTTGGAAGTGACAAAACAGGGAGTTCATATCGCTTTAAAGCAATTGATGAACTCAGGTGAAGTGGAAAAGTTTGGCAGGACACCCAGAACTATTTATCGATTAGCAGAGCCTGATATTCTCCAGGATTTGGAGGAGATTTATGTCAATCAGGATACCGCAGACTATCTGCAAAAGCACTTCCTGATGATTACTGAGCTGGGGGAGCTGTATGATGGAATCAGGGGATTCTCAATATGGTGTACCAAGAGAAATCTTCCGGTGGACAAAACCATTTCAGAGTTTGTAAAAACAAGGAAAAGATATGAAAAGTATTTCGCTGATACCCTTGTCATCAATGGTATGAAAAAGCTTGAAAGTACGGTAGGTTTTGAGGAAATCTATCCGGATCAATTGTTTTATCTTGATTTTTATGCCATTGAAAGATTTGGGAAAACCAAGCTCGGGACTTTGCTGCATTTTGCCAAGCAAGCTCAGAATAAGTTTTTGATGAAAAAATTAGTAAAGGAGATCAAGCCCACCATCGATCAATTGATAAAGGAGCAGGATTTTGACGCTATTGCTTTCGTACCTCCGACCATCAAAAGAGAAACCCAAATCATGAAATACTTAGAGGTGGCGCTAAAAATTAATTTACCACTGATAAAGATTCATAAAGTCTCAGGAAGGATTCCTGTACCTCAAAAATCGCTGAGTAGAATCGGAGAGCGCATTAACAATGCTGAGAAAACTTTTGCAGTTACTGATTCTATAAAATGTCGACATCTACTGATAATCGATGATGCAGTAGGCAGTGGTGCCACTTTAAATCAGATCGCAGGAAAAATAAAGAGAAAAAACGTAGCCGAAAAGGTCAGCTGCCTTGCATTGGTGGGAAGTTACAAGGGGTTTGATGTGATTACGGATGTGTGATTATTTAAGCAAATCTTTTTCAAACGTGTCACTTAAAGCTGAAAAGTGACATTTTTCCTAAACCACATAGGATCATAGGACACATAGAACACATATATTCTTAAATGCTGATTTGAAACTATGTGAAAATTATGTTTCTATTGTCATGCCTACGGCTTGATAAATTGTCTATGTGGTAAAAAATGGATTTGCTGATTTCCTATTTGGACTGAATTATTAACATATTTGTGTTATTTTAGCAATAAGAAAATGGCTAATTACATGTTTTAATTTCAATATTTATTTGGACTATGCACTAGTGTGTATGCACCAGTTATCATGATGCAAATGAAAAAGTCAGTATTATTCAGTTTTGGTTTTATGTTTTTTGCCCTTATTTGGATGCTTGTCAGGTATATTGGTTCTGGCGGTATTAATTGGTTTGAGGCAGTGGGTGTTGGCTTTTTATTTTGTTATGGGTTGATTTGGTTACTTATGAGTTTAGATTTCTTACCCCAAAATGTTATAATTGAAGTGAATGAAGAAAGATTAACCTACAAGCCTGATTTTATCTCACCAAAGGTAAATCTAAAAATTGGAGATATTCGGGGGTGTACTTTTGACCTGGACAACAAAAAAATCAGGGTAAAAATAAGAAAAGGAGGGACTTTGCTTCTTGATTATAGGAAGCTGGGGCAGGATGAGATGGAGAAATGGGTTTTAGATACTAAAAGCTGAGTTTTTAAGTGACTTATTGTTGCCAGCCATATTCGATGATTATTCTCACAAAGTTTATCCATAATTTAGGGCATTTTTTATCAATGCTCATTGGTGGTTATTTTCTTATCGTTTTTTTCTAACTTTATGCTTTCAATTAAGCAAACCGCAATGTTCAAAAAGAACAATGAAAAGAAAATAGGACAAAATCTGAAGGCTATCCTTGGCAGGAAGGAGCTTTCATCGGGCTATAATCAGGTTCGCGTTAAAAAATGGTGGGAAGAAACCATGGGCGAATTGGTGAAATCTCAGACAAAGCGCGTGACATTTAGAGATGGTGTTTTACGACTGAACGTTGAATCCGCATCACTTAAGTCCGAATTGAATATGTCCCGCCACCAGTTAAAAGAGCAGATCAATCAGCATTTTGGAGAGGAGGTAGTTGGTAAAGTGGAGGTTTATTAACAGCGCCTAATTGTGTAAATGTGGAGATTATGTCTTCTTCCTTCGGTTTAACTCATCCAGTATCATTTGATGTTCCCTGCCTATTTCTCCGGTTACCGTAGTATTTTCTTCTGCCCTACGAATTAGGTAGGGGATAACCTCTTTGACGGGGCCGTAGGGAACATATTTTGCTACATTAAAACCACCTTTTGCCAGATTGTAGGTTATATAGTCACTCATGCCGTACAACTGACAAAAGTTCAGATGAGCGTGATCCTTTTGAAGGCCGTTTTTTTCAATCAGTTCTATCATCAACTCAGCACTTCTCAGGTTGTGACTCGCATTGCAAAGCGCTATTTTTTCGTAGTTTTCCACACAAAATCTAATTCCTTCATTGTAGGCATTGTCAGTATCTGCTTTAGTGGCGTGAATAGGGGAGGGGTAGCCGCCTTCTTTTGCCCATTTGCGCTCTTTTTCCATATACGCACCACGTACTAATTTTGCACCGAGCAGATACCCTTTTTCATTGGCATCCTTGAAAAGCTTTTTTAAATAATCCAGTTTATCTCGTCTATACATCTGGAAGGTCTGATAAACTACTACTTTGTTTTTGTTGTGTTTCTCCATCATTTTTTCTACCAGAAAATCAATGGAATCCTGAATTGGGCTTTCCTCTGCATCAATCATTATGCCCACCCCTTTTTCAGAGGCAGCTTTGCAAATCTTATCCAGCCTTTCATAAGCACGGTTAAATTCCTGTAACTCCTCTAATTCTAAGTTTCCCCTTTTTTTCTGGTAATCTTTTAACAATTGGGTTCGTGCAATACCGGTTACTTTCGTACTCAAAACAGGGACGGATGGATAACTCCCTGCAAAATCTATAGATTTTATGGTTTGTCTTAGAGTGCGTTCGAAGTCTTCCTCATCTTCACTTCCTTCAGCTCCGTAATCTAATACCGTAGCTACCCCATATTTTTCTAAATCCATTATGGTGCTAATACTGTCCTCTAAACTTTTTCCACCGCAAAAATGGCTAAAAATGGTCTTTTCAACGAAATAACGAACTCCCGGAAATCCCCATTTAACGAACTTCAGACCTATAGAGGATGCAAAATTGGTGAGCTTTTGCTTGCTCATCATCCTGAAAAGGAATTCCATGAATTTCAATTCCTTGTCTGTTTTAGATTCGAAGGCAATCTGAGTATCTGAAAAATCTACTTTACCCATTAGTTATTTGTCTAAATAAAAATAATTCAGGAGTGCATTACATTAACTACCACTTGGTACTTTTTGTTAAGCATCTTTCATAAAAGAGGTCCAAATTTCCCGGGATAATTCAGCCTGATTACAGAGCATTTCATATCCATTAATGATTCTGCATCCGGCTTCTTTTCCGCGCCTCAAAAATACGGTTTCTGATGGATTATAAACAAGATCGTAAAGTATTTGATCAGAATAAAGTTGATGGTAGGGTATATCGGGTGATTTTTCTGTCTTCGGAAAGGTGCCGAGCGGAGTACAATTTATTATTATGTCAACGGATTGGAGTATGCTTCCATTTTTCCACAGATCGGCATAAGTAAAATTTCCAACGTCCTGAGACCTTGAAATCATTATTGACTCGCCCCCCTGTTTTTCTATAGCTGACTGTATAGCTGCTGCCGCTCCACCTGTGCCGAGAATCACG
>SLKL01000467.1 GCA_007134625.1 Saprospiraceae bacterium | reverse complement strand
TTTAAGTGTGCAAACGGAGGATTTCAGTCCTTTGATGGAGGGCAAGCTTGAGCAGGAACTGGAAATCATGATTGCTGCTGAGCGAATACAATTGGATGACTGGCTCGCTTTTTTTCAAAAATGGAATAATAAAAGTGAAGAGGATGTGGAAGATGAGGGAACTGTACCCGGAATGAAGATACAATTGGCAGCGAAAGAACTGAAATATCAGAGCACGCAGTATCAAAATCTCAGTACTTATCTCGGCATCAGTGAGGGTGGAGTTATTTTCAATCTGGAGGGCAGTCATGCCGGCGGAGACCTTAGTGCGGATGGCTATTATAGTTTTGGTGATATTCCCTTCATGAGTTTCAGGCTGAATGTGCTGAATATGGATCTTCCGGTAGCATTTAAGGAGTGGGAGGATTTTGATCAGGATTTTATCAGCCACAATCACCTTGAGGGGCATTTGCAGGGTCATATCAGCGGGAAAATATTCTGGGATAAGGACGGCAATTATAACAAAAACCATTCGGAGGTCATCGCGGCTTTTGAGTTTCATGATGGAGAGCTAAATAATTTCCCGATGCTGCAATCTTTTTCCTCTTATCTGAAAGCAGAGGAATTGAGTAGAATTCGATTTGACAAAGTCAGTAATATTATCTGGATGCGTGACGGGACATTTTATTTCCCCTCCATGTTCATCAGCAGCAATGCTGTTAATCTGACCGTCAGTGGAGCGCACACCCTCGATCACGAAATTCGCTATGGTATCCGCCTAAATGCGGCACAGACTTTGGGCAGGCGTCTGGTCAGCAGAAACCCATCTTTTTCTCCCCTTCCTGCCCGTGAAAGTGGATTCCTGAATCTGCACTTCCTGCTCACTGGCACTACGGAGGATGTCACCTACCGGAATTCCACAGCTGAAGTCACTTCCCTTTTCCGTCAGACAGAAAGTCTAAGAGACAGAGCCTTAGTAGAATTACTCGACACCTTCGGCGAGCTGCCCTATTTTGAGTTAATGGAATTAAGTGAAGAAATACCGGAATTTCATCAGGGTGGAGAGTTTGAGGAGGTGGAGTATTTGTGGGGGTTTGAGGGGTGAGTTACCCTTTATTTTGCTTCAGTTCGTAAAGTCTTTTATCCTATGAGCTGTATTTGTCAAATTATTATATTATCTTTGTATTGAACCACTGAAAGTCCGAATGGGCCGTAGGTGGTGTTTTTTATTTAGGGTAATGCACAATTCCATACTTATTTGAGTTCGAAGCTTCTGTGTTAAGTAGGGGTTTCAAAATTTCTAACATCTTCTCCTCATCATTTTTGTGTAGAACTTTTATTATTCGATTCGGCCATTTACCATTCTGCTTAAGATGAACTTGAGAGAATAAGTTTATTGTGTAGGCTACAGCATCACATACCTGTATGAAGTAAGAGTTTTTACTATCTTTCTCTAGAGGATCTTCTATTAAAGATTTTATTTCTTGTCTATATGAGTTACCTAAGTTATATTTTGATGGTATATAATTGTACCGCTGTACTTTTCTAGCGGTTGTTCGCATTTTACCTATTCTTCCTTTGTCACAAATTATCAAAAATTTACTGTCATCTGATTTTTTGAGGATGTCATTTTCAATCCTCTGTATCGAATATGTAAAGGCCTTGTCCATAATGTCATAGTTATCTTTAGAAATTTTATCTTTATTAATTACAACATTAATAATTGCTCCTTGCAATATTGTAATTCTTTTTAGATAGTCAAAAAAAATTGCTCTTCTAAGTTTGGGATTATAACTCCCGTGATAAGGGTTTTTATCTAAAAGAAACTGTTTTGAATGAAACTCTTGTTTTATTGGGAGGTTATACTTTTCTTTAAAGTCTTTTCTCAAATCATACAATATTTGATAATTAGATTTCCAGTGATGATGTTCCATATAAAACGATGAAAGAATAAAAAAATCTGAACTTGTATTAGGGTAGCCGTCATCACCACTTTCATCAAAATAAGCCAAGAACATATTTATATTTTACGATCAAATTAATCCAAAAATTAGTTTTACTTTGGTCCTGTAATGCTTGATCAAGCCTCTTCTCTTTGGAGAACGTAATCAAGTTTAAGAATTAAAGAACTCTCGTTGTGCGGGGGGTCTTTTTTTCTTAATTACAACATCCACTTTATTTAAAGTGGAACTCAATTTAGTCCAACTGAAGAAATCAACCTAATCCTATTGACTAATTACTCAATACCTCAAATTACCCACCCATCACTCGATAAATCCCAACTCACCCAAAACCTAAATCACCAAGGGCCCCATCAATCCTTCAAGCGATCAATCAATCTGCTTGAAATACTCAAGAAGTCGTGCTCGGTGATGATGCCAACCAATTCTTTGTCTTTTACGACAGGCAGACAACCGATTTTTTTGGAATTCATCAGTTTCATTGCGTGTTTAATGGAGTCATCCGGGGTGACGGTATCTACATTGGTCAGCATTAAGTCACCTACGGTAGCCGTTTTGGAGCTCTTCATTTTTCTCATTTTCAGAAAATGACGGAGGATGATTCTCAAGGTTACCAATCCGATTAATTCACCTTTTTTGTTTTCCACAGGTAAATAGCGGATTTTTCTCCAGTTCATCATCTCTGCTACAAGGTCAATGATGTCCTCCTCACGAGCGGTGAAGAGATCAGTGGTCATGAATTCATCTACGCGGATATTGCCCGGCTGATAGATTTCAAGGTCCTGAGCTGTTGGTGGCTTCCATTCGTGTATGGGAAGGGACTGCTCCTGATTTCGAATAATGGAGGAAGTTAATACAGTTACAGCCTCATCCCTTGGGATTTTTTCGATAAGATCATTGTAAGACCTCAACAGCCACCGGGCACCGGTAACGTGTTTTTCAGTCCTTTTTTCAATCATCCCCATATAATTCTCAATATCTTCTTCTTTAACTTTCATTCTTGAAAGACCACTTTTGGCGCGGGGGATAATTTCGTCCCTAATGAGTTCAATTGCGCTTATTTTGACATCATTTAACCAGGTAAACTTGGTGTCGATACCATAGCGCGCAGCCTTGAGAAAATTATCTTTGGCTTCCGCAAAACTGATGAAACGCGTGATGTCATCATAGGTATGTGCATAATCTATCATCGCCCCCAACCAAAGAGCCGAGTTGGCTATTTCATCTACAACGGTTGGTCCGGCAGCAAAAACCCTGTTCTCAATGCGCAAATGCGGCTTACCATTTTCACTTATACCATAGCAAGGGCGATTCCAGCGATATACAGTGGAATTGTGCACCTGTAAAGCTCGCAATTTAGGTACTTTCCCTTCTTTTATCAATTGGAGTGCATCCTCTTCCTGATCGCCACTAATGAGTACTCTGAAGCGGGATATGTCTTCTTTATAAATATCGAGTATGGAATCTTTGATCCAGTCATTTCCAAAATAAACCCGGGCACTTCTTTCTCTAAGGTGTTCATTGCTGCTGCGGGTATCAAGTGATTGTTGAAAAAGGGCTATCCGGCTTTCATGCCATAGGCGTTTACCAAAAACTATTGGGGAATTAGCTGCTATTGCCATAATTGGTGCAGTAATCACCTGAGCGATGTTATACAACTGTTTAAAATCCTTAGGGCTCACCTGAAGATGCACCTGAAAGCTCGTATTACATGCCTCCAACATAGGCGATCTGTGTCGAATATTCAATTCATCAATACCTGACAACTTGAGCTCATAGGCATCTTTTAATAATTGGGCATTAATGGCCTCCATTAATGCGTGATATCGCTTAACCGGAGTGATATTGTGCATTTCCAGATCCTGCTTTCGAAGCGTGGGCAGAATACCGGTTAATATTATTTGCGCGTTTTCCTTATCCGCATATTTTTGGATGTATAGCAATCGATCCCTTATCTCATTTTCCAATTTTGAAAAACAATCACCGGTAAAAACTTTGGGCTCAAGATTGATTTCAAGGTTGAATCTCGCCAGTTCAGTATCCGTAAAATCATTTTCGCCCATAATTTCCATTACTTTCGTATTGATGGGTGCTGGCTTGAAGGTGTTTTTATCGACTAAACACATTTCCTGTTCAGCTCCAATCCTCACAATTCCTTCTTCAAACCATTGATTTTCAATCATATAATCCAATGCCTCTACATCGTTAATCAGATGCTTTGTAAATCTTTGCAGCGACCTGTGGTCTTTTAAAATGGATACTTTTTGTTCGCCCATAGCTTAAGATTTTGTCCTTAATAGTTTATTTTAAACCTAAATATACACCAATAGTATTAATTTAGAAGTTATAGCTGCTGAAAATGCTCAATTTTTCTATGCCAAAGTTTTTATCCAATAAAAAAAGTACCAAATCAGTAGGCTTGTTGTTGATGCTGATTCTAATATTTAGCTCCTCCTTTATTTCCTGCAGAAAAGATAATGCAAGGCCGGCTTTTGAAATGCGCTATTTCATTGAATTTGAAGTAAACGCAGGTGCCAATCTTTTTACCTACCATCAATATCCGGTCCAGAAGATTCCTACCGGTATAGATTTTTTTCTGGAACAGAACAACATTGAAGAAGATGAGATCCTAACTGTGAATACCTCCTTCGCCAGACTTGGGACAGTTTTTGACAACGAGGACCTGAGCATTATCGACGAGATAATTATTGATTTGTTCATTCCTACAGACCAAAGTATAAACTACGAGGCTGCATATACCTTGCAGATTCCCGTACGGAGCCAAAGTAGAATTCAACTAGTTCCCAGTATCACCAATCTGAGAGATGTTATGGTAGCAGAAGACTTTGACCTTGTACCCAATATTCGTTTCCGTGGGATTCCAACCAGAAACTTTACCGCTCAACTTGAAATTGCTTTCGAGGTGTTTAGGGAGTAGGTGTCTTATGTAACATACAGGGATTTACCTCAAATTTAGGTTGAATTTTACTATTGAGTGACGTTGAAATATTGAAATTGAAGGTTGAAAATTGAAAGTTGAAAATGTTTTATGTGACAATCTGTAATGACAGGAAATTGAAGGGTCTGACCACTTAGAGAACTTAGGAAGCAGAAGGTATTATAGAGAGAAATTATTGAGCCGTATCCATGATAAAGGGTGATTTGAATTCTTGCGAGATATCATTTTATAATTGTATTTCACTACCTTGATTTTCCCTGAGTAAATTCCTCTGTGCCCTTCGGTACGCCATGAGGTGTACGTCTATTTATAAATTTAAACCCGATATCATGAAAGGGATATACAGTCCAATTTGTCGTTCAGACTGAAGCAGCCGGGAGGCGGTTGGAGGAAACGAAGGCTG
>SLKL01000324.1 GCA_007134625.1 Saprospiraceae bacterium | reverse complement strand
CTTCCCCTTCTGTATATAACGCGTAAGGAATCACTTTCCTGAAGATGTGATTGGTCTATGGTTAGTTCTCCGGTTCGAAAATCGGGTTGTCCTGCATCGACCCAGGCGGTGTACCATACGGAACCGATAGCAAAAATGGTTTTGCGCATCTGTCGCTCTACCATGCCATTCATCAGTCGTTCATATTCGGCGGCAAATTCGCGACAGGGCTGTCTTATGGTCTGAAAAAGGCGATCGTCAAAGCACATTTGGGCATCCTGCGGGTATGTATCTCTGAGATAACGCTCAATGCTTAAAACAGAGTCCACCTTCATATGTGTGTCCAAAATGATATCCCAGAAAAACTCTTCCTTATCTTCTATGTATTGCGCTTTCCCAACGATGAGGTCAAAGTCCTCAGCAAATAACTCCGGAATTCGACTCTCCCAAAAGGCGTGGATACCATCCTGCCCTGTGAGTTGTCCATTGTAATTAATCGTTGTATGCAATGGCACATGCGCATCACCTATGTAATGCCCAATATCCGCAGCAAAACGCAAAATCCGCGCTTTATCACCCCTTCTCATAGCATTGGTAAGTTGGCGCTGTATTTGTGGTAAATAATAGGGAAGAATCCCGTATTGCGTCAACTGATCGTCTATCCATATACTATAACAATTGGCATCAAATTCCTCATTCGAGAAAGCTTGAAATCCTTCTTTCCATTCTTCAAGTGGATATATCCAGGGAGGTGAGAAAAAATCCACGGGCACCCTTGCATTAAAGAATGGTCTGTAATTCAATTCCAGTAAATCCGTGTATTCCCCATAGCTTTTTACTTTACCCAATTCATTTTCATCAAAGGGAATGAATGGAAAGTAAACAACTTGCGTATCAGCAATGCCGGGTACACATTCATTGATTATGGCTACACTGCTGTACTGCGCCAGAGCGGAATGCCAGTCTCGAGGCAAATTGGGGAAGGGAAAATCCCCCCACACATCAATATCTATATAATGTCTTGGTCCTTCATGAGGGGTTGCATAACGCCTTCGGTCCGGATCGACAGCATGAGCAGAAAGGTATTCAATCTCAGCTTTAAAAAGAGGCATCATCTGCGGCGGTAGAGTAAATACCGCTAATCTATTAAGCTTTCGATGTGCATAAAATCCCCAATCATCATCCTGATTATCACTGAGGACAACGAATCCTGATAGTCCAATGAACAAACCGAGTAAAGCGAAAAGAAGAGATGCGTTTTTCATGCTATAAAAAAGTTAGGTGTCTGAGGCCCGGAAAAACCAGGAATAGCCCCAGAGGGCTCGTTGAAGTACACCATATTGGCCAGACATAAAGTCCCCGGTATTGTTATTACTTACGTAAAAGCGAAGGATAAATTCCTCCTGATCTGCTTGACGGGCAGCGTATGGCCCTATCAGGGGCGCCGGAAAACGCTGATAAAAATTATAAGATTTAATTTCTCCGTCTGTACGTTCAAGCTCCACTACGGCAAATGGCGTCGTATTCAATATGCTGTCTTTTCCTATCAAGTCATTAGCAAAAGACTCCACTCCAATCCTCTGAAAGTTTCTGACAAAATTATCCAGCATTCCCGGATGTCTCTGCCTGAGAATTTTGGGCATTTTTTCGTCAAGGGGGCGCAAATCAAAACGCCCCTCATCATTCCTTTCTACAATAAAAGACTCATCTTCCTGAGCAGGATACCTAACACTAATTCTTTTTATTTCAGAAGTCCGTTCAGAAAAAATAGCTCTGTCTCGCCATTGCTCTTCAGAAAGAGTAAATCTGGCTCTCAGGTTGCCAACAAAGTAGGGCAAATGAACCACATAGGGTTGATCAGCATCTTCCATGATAAAAAAGTTGCCGCGCTCATCCTGAGGTACGCCACCAATATAGTAGGCCTTCATTAGATTATCCCTCCTGTCATAAATTTCTACCTTAATTCCTAAACCGGCTATAGATTGAATAATATTGGAATAACTCGCTCTCGGAGGAACATATTTAACATCTACATCCCTCAAGACGGCAAGCATACTTTCCATTGCAGACTCATTGGCAAGATATTTATCATTTACCATCCAACGATCACCCTTGCGAGTAAGCTTAACGGGTTCACTATCTCTCGGTGCTATAAAAATAGTCCCGATCTGATCAGTATCTCTGACGGCAAAATTCCTGTCCCAACGCTGTGATGAAGTCAATTGATCCGGATTTTCCCTGCTGAGAAAATAAACTAATCCCAGTAGAACTGCCAAAATTAGTATGTAGATTAATGTTTTTTTCAATTTAGATTTTTTTACTATTTAACTAAAGTTTGTTTTCAATAATTTAAAACTGTCATTTAAAGAAACTATTGAATCGCTTTGCAAAAATATGAATAATCTTTTTCATTTCTCTTGGCATACGCATTTGCAAATTGATAAACGGTTTCAGCGAAGAGATCTTTGTTTTTTATATAACCAAACAAAATGGATGCATTACCACTGCGCACATGCGCATCAGCCAATGCTGTGCCGGCATTTTTAGAATACTCGGTTAAAAATGAAATTGTCATTTTTTCCTCATCTGCTTTAATTTTCATATTCCTCAGCTGTCGCACATAGTAAGGTCTTTTATCTTTCGGATCAGTCGCCCAACCCAGAAAAATATCTGATGAAGATTGCAACCATTTTTTTCCTATAACTACTCTTTTCCCCTGATGTTTGATGGCTCTGGAATACAAACCTTCAAGTAATGGAGATTCTGCCTCTTTCATCTGTAAAATCAAGGGGTCTTCTTGATTGGGATCTTCAAAAAGGGCTATTGCAGTTCTTGTACCAACACTACCCACCCCAACAACACGCATAATAACATCAGACAACCTATATCTATCAAATATTTTCTTAATTTCAAAAGATAAGGGTTGGCGATAGTTTTTAAAAAAAGCTGATTGGTCACCATAAAAGGGCTCGCCAACTTCTGGTCGCCACATACCGGAGCCATCATCAAAGAATTTATTCCCACCTGAGCTGTCGGGTTTGCTGATTCTCGGAACAAGAGACTGAGCATCTTTTTTCAACTGCTTTCGGGCAAGTGCAATTTTTTGTTTTAAAACTTCCGGGTCAGATACATTATTCAAAAAATCTCGACCTCTGAAAAATCGATAATGCTGTTCAATTGGACCAAGGTCTTTGGATTGATCAAAATAGTCCACATAGTCCGAAATCATAGCATAAACAGCTTCTTGACTCTGTAAATCGGAGCCACCCAAACCCTCCATAGCTATACAAATACTTGTAGCAAGGCGTTTAATATCCCATTCAAAAGGTGCAATAAGGGTTTCATCAAAATCATTTACGCCAAACAAAAGTGTTCGTTCCTGACTTGCGAATCCCCTAAAATTCATTAAGTGGGCATCACCACATATTTGTTGTATTAAACCGGTTTGCTTTGACCAGGCAAGGTCATAGAGCATTAAGGCAGGAAGACCTCTGAAAAATCGAAAAGGAGAATATTTCATTCGGGAAACACGCTCACTATTAAGTCTTTCCAACCGCCCTATCTGACTATCTTTAAAAATCTTTAGAACAATATCAGAATCCCTTGTATTTAACGAATTCAAAGAATTAAGTGGGACTACTGATTGGTGTTTTTCACCTAATGATATCGCATCTGATCGAGTTAAAAACTGCGATGATTTATGAGGCTTGAACAAATTAATCCTGATAGGCAGTTTTGCTTTTTTAGGTAATTTGATAACATCAGTCTTATTTCGTGTAGACATTTCTCTAATTAAAACAATTCCTAATTCCTAATTCGCACGATCAATCCATTCCATTCCATTCCATGTCTTACGAGACAGGTAATTCGTATTTTGACCATTGACCATTGACCATTGACCATTGACCGTTGACAATTGACCGTTGACCATTGACAGTTGACATTTGATCGCTGACTGCTTGTCCCCAACTTCATTGGTGGATTGACTATTGACTGTTAGCCATTAGCTGAATCAAGTTTTTATTAATTAATTCTCAATTCGTAACTCATAATTCGTAATTCGTAATTCGTATCTCGTATCTTGAACCTCGTATCTTGAACCTCGTATCTTCTATCTTTAAAAATCAAGTATATCTCCTTCTCCGTATAAAATTATACCCAAACCCAAAAGCTAAAACAAAAACGACCGGTACACCAATATTTATGACTTGCCATTTATTCCTCTCAGCTCGTTTTCTTACCTGATTGAGTAAGCGCAATTGTATGTCTCTACTCCTTGCTTCAAGTATGCCTTGATCATCAAGAAGATATTCTACACAATTCAGGAGAAAATCTTTATTTGCATACAATCTTCCTTCAAATTGATTGAATCCAACCGGCCTGATCTCTCCTCTTGTTGTAAAAGAATTTAATGCAAAATCAGCATCCGAAACGACTATCATTGCACCATCATCAACCTTTGGTCGAAAATTCATATTTAATGCAGCCAGTGTTTCCTCCATTTCTTCTGTAACACGGTTTTCATAAGCTGAATAGAACTCCCCTTCCAATAACAACCCCATTGGCAGATGTTGTCGGTTAAAGCGCTCCGGCTCCGGATCATAGCGCAAAATATTAAAATTAACCGGCGCGGGAATCATCTGAAAACGTGAATATTCTGAACTCGATAACAACACCGTTTTATCTACCTGCCCTTTGGTGCGAACTGTATCTATACTGCTGGGGAAAAAGAGATTAATTCTGTCAAGCGCCTTAACAATCGGATGATCTGTCCTTGGAGCAACAAGTGGGTAATAAAACCATGGAAAAAGATCCATTTGATCCTGACCACCTACCCTACCGACAATCATTGGTATTCTCGAACATTCAAGGTCCTGAACCATATCGGGATTAATCCTAAATCCATACCTGAAAAACAAATCATCGAGATTTAAATCGTAGTCCCAGGGGACAAAATTCTCATGCCTTCGAACACTGTCAATATTGACATTGAGTTTGTTGATCAACCAAAGGACCTTACCGCCATTCATTATATATTGATCCAGGACGAATTTTGATCGTTCGCTAAATCGCTTTGTAGGTCTAGCAACAATCATCAATGGCACCTCCTCAGGATCAATATGAATGATAGAATCCAGGGTAATCCTCCCCACTTCATAAAATTCACGAAGGCTTCTGTTTAAATCTGCGAGCAACATTGACTCGGCTTCTCCCTGACCATCTGTGTAGGCGATAGTGGGTCGTATGGCACGCCTCAATTTACTAATGGCATTAGCAAACTTATACTCCAAAAGTGAAATGGAATTATTAATGGTAATTTGCG
>SLKL01000010.1 GCA_007134625.1 Saprospiraceae bacterium | reverse complement strand
ATTGACACTTCCTTCATTAGTTCTGAATTCATCCAAGGTGGGTGGTGAAAAACCTGCGCTAAAAAGACCATAAATCACTGAATGGTCACCCAATTCTTTGCTAAAACCTATTCTTGGAACCCAAACCGGGTCAAAACTTCTTTTTACCAGCCATGAACCGCTTCCAATGTTATCCGCATAGCGATCTACCTGATAACGTGTAAAATTCTGACTCAAGGCTGCTGTAATCAACCACCCATTTCCGGGCTTCCATTCTAACTGCTGAAAAGTAGAGGTATTAGTCGTGCGGATGTCATCTGCAAAACGTAAACTGTCTCTGCTTCCTCCAATATTGCCAAAGTTATTGGCTGTTTTTCTGCCATTTTGGTACTCTGCGCCCAATGCCAGACGAACAGGTTGTTTGCCCAACAAATCGTCGTAATAAAAAACAGTTCGACCTGCCCATTCCCTTTGTAGCTCTGTTTTATAATCCAAAATAAATGGGTGATCAAAGTCTATAGTACTCATCGACAAATGAGTCCTGTTCATCCAATTGGAAGAAAGTTGATGCTCGGCTGAGATGCCCGCGAAAAGCATTTGTGTCTCGATGGATGAATTCTGTTCTGCGGCATTTGGACGCGCTTGCCGAGTATTTTCTTGAAATTGCTCAAGAGTTAGGCCTCCGGGCAATTGATAAAACAAGTAAGCATATAACAGGTGAAAATCTATTTTCTGACTAGCTGACGGGAAAAAACTAGAAGAAAAGAAGAAGTTTTTTTTATCCATACCACTGTGATTGCGATACCCATCTGAGCTCATCTGAGAATAGCCGCTATGAATGGAAAAATGATCTTCCTGATAATTCAATTGAATGGCCTGACGCTGTAGATTGTAGCTCCCGCCTGATGCAGATACTTCCACACTATTGCGATTCTGTGGTTGATTATTAAATAAAATGACACCTCCATTCCCGGCACCGTATAGACTTCCAGAAGGACCCTTTAAAACAGTGGCGTTTTTAATCAGCGAGATATCCAAAAAATTCAATGGCGTTGTTCCCTCTGAAGTGGTAAAGGAAAATCCATTCCAATAAACTTTCACATTTCTCACTCCAAACGGCGACCTTAGCGAGCTTCCTCTGATATTTACCCGATAGGAAGCTGTCGCCCGCTCCTCAATAGTTGCCCCTGCTGAAAAATTAAAGGCTGAAGCTACTGTTCTTGGGTTTAAGCTTTGTAATTCAACTGCTCCGATTTGACTGATGGCTGCCGGTTGCAATCTGAGCGGGCTTTGCGACTCCAATGCTCGAACTTCAATCTCGTCAATGGTAGCTGATAAGCTAATCTCGGTGGTGTCTGCAGCCATCTCATATTGGAATTCATGGGTGTGGATGTTGGGTGAGGGAGATTCTTTTGTTGTAGAAAAAAGGGTTTGGGGCAAGAGGGAAATTCCTATTCCCAGAAAAATCGCACTCACTGTATTTTGAAAAAAAATTGGTTTCATAGAATCGATGCTGTAAAGATATATCATAATGACAAAAAAATGTGTGGAGTGTTTATTGTAATTGGCTGAGGTGTTAGTTTGAATGATCATTGAGACTATCGTCTAATTGTCCATATTCATCCAAGGTGTATAATGTCATCCCAACGGGATTCCTTATTTTTACCCTATAAATTCTACAATCCTATCATCCTTTCAGGATTCGGTCCTTACCTGATTACATGCTATAAAGAGAAATAAGTGCTGTCTATCCAAATTCTTTCTTCACAAACAACCCCAGAGGGGTGATATGATTGTAGATAATTAATTACCAATGAATTAAAACCCCGAAGGGGTGACATTATTCAGATTTTGATCCTTTATAAATGGCGGTAATATCAATGCCTATCGTCCAGTTGCCCATACCAGTCCAAGGTATAAGTATAGCTAATATGGTAAGCTAATTTGCCAAGCCAAAGGTTTGGCAAAGCAATTAAGTAAGTTCAGACGTTTGTGTAAGAAATTTGTGTTTTTGACTACCAATCAACTTGCATTAACCACATATCCTTTGCGTGACTTTGCGTCTTCTTTGCGCCTTTGCGCGAAAAAAAATTCTATTATCTTCCAATTTTTTGTAAGGTGCTCAGATATGATTCAGAATTTTGGTTAGTTTCATTTCATAGATGGTGAATCCAACTTAATCAACAAATAATTGGTGCTTCTTCCACCACTTGCATCCTTTTGTAAAATCCCCTTACCTATTAAATCCTGAATATCTCTGAGAGCAGTATCCTGAGAGCATTTATTGATTTTTGCCCATTTAGAGCTGGTAAGTTTCCCGTCAAAGCCATCCAATAGCCTATTGATTATTTTCAGTTGTCTTTTATTCAAAATAGTGGTAGAGTGCAGTTTCCAAAATTCCGCTTTATACAGGATTTTCGACAAGGTTTTTTCAGAAGACTCAATCGCGTTGGTTAAGCATTTCAAAAACCATAAAATCCAATCTGTAATATCTGAATCTCCTTTTTGCGCTTTTTCCAGTTTTTCGTAATATTGTTTCCTTTCCAATCTAATCTGGGCAGACATACTGTAAAACCTTCTGACGCTTTTATCAGAACGGGCTAAAGTCATATCCGTAATAGCTCTTGTGATTCGTCCATTCCCATCATCAAATGGGTGAATAGTAACAAACCAGAGGTGTGCAACAGCAGCTTTCAGTACCAAGTCAATTTGTTCCTTGTTTTCAAACCATCTCAGGAATTTCTCCATTTCACCTTCTATCCTTGAGGAATCCGGAGCTTGAAAATGTACTTTTTCTTTACCCATAGGCCCTGATACGACTTGCATTGGCCCCGTTTTGTCTGTCCTCCAGTCGGCAACTGTAATTTTACTCAGGTTGCTCCTTCCGTATGGAAATAAAGCTGCATGCCAACCGAATAGCCTCTCCTTTGTCAAGGGAAAATTAAATTTCTGCGTTACATCAAGCATCATCTCAACTATACCGTCCACATACCTGTCTGAGTTAACCAAGCCGGCAACTTCTATTCCAAGTCGTCTTGCAATAGATGATCGAACTTGATTGTGTTCTAAAAGCTCACCTTCAATTTCTGATGATTTGGTAATATCGAGAGTCAAGGTATTTAATATTGCTTCATTTTGTAACTCAAAACCCAAGGATTCCATTTTGCCAAGTAGCCTGCCCTGTTTATTTCTTGCTTCCCCTAAAATGGCCGATACTTTTTTCTCGTCCCAGAAAAAATCAGTCCAATTTTCTTTTTGGTGTATGTAGATTGTCATTCTCCGCATTTTATGCGACAAATATACAACATATTCACCGCAAAGCTACTATTCTCCGCAAATTATGCGGAGATAATGGACATTATTCACCGCAAAGCTCTATCCTGAATCAAGGAATCTCCACCAACTCCTTTATCCAGTTTATTTTAAGTAAGATGGAATTTGCACAAAAAAATCACCTTCCCTGATGCACCAATAAAACGGAAATATCGGCAGGAGTGACACCACTGATACGGCTTGCCTGCCCTATGGTCATGGGTTGTACTCGAGTGAGTTTTTCTCTTGCTTCAGCTGAAAGTGCTTTGAGGGATTGGTAATCGAATTCCTGAGGAAGTCTAACCTTTTCCAGTCTTTCCATCTTGTCCACCTGATCTTGTTCCCGGGCAATGTAGCCTTCGTATTTCATTTTTATTTCTGCAAGTTGGACTGATTCGGGATCGCATTTTTGAACAAAATCTTTCAATCCCGGGTGACAATTGGCCAGATTATTTAATGAAATATGCGGTCGGGTAATTACAGAGTGCAACTTCACTTTTTGACTAAGCGTTGAGGAGTTCTTTTCCTCAAGCATATGATTAGCCTGTTCAGGACTTATGCTCTCTTGTTTAAAAAAGCAAATGATATCCTCCATTTCGGTTTTTTTCAATTTCACCCTATTCATCCGCTCTTCCATTCCGCGCATTCCCAGTTTGGCGGCGAGCGGTGTGAGACGGAGATCGGCATTATCTTGTCTAAGCAGAATTCTGTATTCCGCTCTAGAAGTAAACATACGATAGGGTTCCTCCGTGCCCTTATTCACCAAATCGTCGATGAGCACACCGATATAAGCTTCCGATCTTTTCAGGATAAAAGGCTCCTGCTCGTTAATCTTCAAATGGGCATTAATACCGGCCATCATTCCCTGACAAGCGGCCTCCTCATAGCCTGTGGTACCGTTGATTTGTCCTGCAAAATAGAGATTTTCTACCAATCTTGTCTCCAGGGTTAATTTCAATTGAGTAGGAGGAAAAAAGTCGTATTCTATGGCATAACCGGGGCGGAACATCTTGGCATTTTTAAATCCGGCAATTTTTCTCAGCGCCTTATACTGAACGTCCTCTGGGAGTGAGGATGAAAAACCATTGACGTAAACCTCGCAGGTATTCCAGCCCTCCGGTTCGACGAAAATCTGATGCCTATCCCGCTGTGAGAAACGATCGATTTTATCTTCAATAGAGGGGCAATATCGCGGTCCAAGTCCCCTGATTCTTCCATTAAACATGGGACTGCGATCAAAACCGGTTTTCAACAGCTCGTGTACTTCCGGATTGGTATAGGTGATGTGGCATTGGAGCTGTTGTTCTGGCAGTTCAGTCTTGGTAAAAGAAAATCTGCCGGCACCTTCGTCTCCAAATTGAGCTTCCATTTTGCTGTAATCCAGGGTTCTGCCATCAATTCTAGGAGGAGTACCTGTCTTCATACGTCCCGAACGGAATCCTAGATCATGGAGCTGCTCGGTAATTCCGGTTGCAGCTTTTTCGCCGGCACGACCACCTCCAAATTGCTTTTCTCCAATGTGAATAATGCCATTGAGAAATGTACCATTGGTAAGCACCACTGATTTAGCAGGGATCTCTAATCCCATGCCTGTTCGCACCCCTTTGATTCTTCCGTCTTTGACGACTATACCTTTTACCATTTCCTGCCAAAAATCGATATTGGGGTGTTCCTCCGCCAATTGCCTCCATTTTGCAGCAAACATCATGCGGTCGTTTTGTGTTCTCGGCGACCACATCGCGGGACCTTTTGACAGGTTGAGCATACGAAACTGAACCATAGAGTAATCGGAAACCAGGCCCGTATATCCTCCCAACGCATCTATTTCTCTCACTATCTGACCTTTAGCCACACCACCCATAGCGGGATTACAGGACATCTGCGCAATGACCTGCATATTCATAGTTACCAACATCACTTTGGAGCCCAGATTGGCAGCAGCAACTGCAGCTTCGCAACCGGCATGACCACCACCTACCACAATCAGATCGTATTCAGGGAACATCTCATTT
>SLKL01000076.1 GCA_007134625.1 Saprospiraceae bacterium | reverse complement strand
CAAAACCACAATCGTTAAATGGTCTTACTCTCCAGAAATAGATACTGTTACTTTCTAAAATAACATCAATGCGGACGGAATCGGAATCAAAAACAGTATTGCTGTAAACAATGGTCTCCTCGGAAAAGGAGGGATTTTCAGAAATTTCAATTTCATAACCTACAGCATCGGGAATAGCTACCCACCGGTATGAAGCCACTTCATTCACTCCTGATGCACCATCCAGTGGGAAGTTAATATCAAAAGCTCTGAAATCACTTGGTATAATATCAAAAAATACCGTTCTGTTTATGGTATCTCCTTGCTCAGAAGTCAATCTGAAATCCAGGTCAAAATCACCGCTGACAAAAGTGTTTGAGAAGTCCAATTCAATCTGATAACTTTCACCCGGAATTATCTGATCAGGAGCACTGAGGATCTCTGCCCCTTCAGGCAACTCACTCAACCACTCAAACTGAAGGGTATCGGCGTATCCCTGAACTGCCTCCGTCCACAAATCGAAAACAAGATTATTTTGCGGAGCGCAAATGGTACCTGGATAAGCATCGTGATTTACAAGCAGCAAGGGGGCTTCAGCTTCCTGAATGATAAAGTTTACATCTGAAATATCGAAAAATATGTTGTCAGCAGCTCTGACTTTGATGCGATTCAGATTACCAGCAGTATTTGGAATCTGAACCATTGCAGAACCCGTATTAAAGGCACCTTCAGTTAATGTAATGGGATAATTAAATCCACGATCGTTAGACAATAAAATATCTACGCGTTGACTATTGACGGGGGGCAGGTCAGTATTGGCAACGTCCCATCTGACTTCCACAAGTTCGCCCACTCTGAAAGTATCTCTTTCGTTGGGGTATTCCACCACGAATGGCCCGGCATTTGCTGTAGATCTGAATCTTACTTGTTCCCAATCTACTGCACCACTTTCTGGATTGTTGTCTCTGACTATTAATCTAAAAGTGAGATTACGAGTGGTATCCGGCAAGAGTTCATAAGGCTGACTTCTGTTGTTTACCAGATCACTCAACCTCGGAAAATAACGATGTGGCACATCAACAGGCGGAAAAACTCTGAATAAGGGTGAATCGCCAACAGAAGTACCTAAATTGGGATAAGGATCGAGAGTTGGGCCAATATCATATTGCTCCCAGGAATAAGTCAACTCATCATCATTGAGATCGGTAGCAAATCCCTCCAACTTGAAAGGAGTTAAGATAGGTATGTGAAATCCATTCTCGTAAGTTAATTCTACAACAGGGGGAATATTGTCTGTGGGCAATTCCACAGCACAGCTATTTCCACTACCCGTCCTGCTAAACGATCGCATTACTTCGATGGAATTTACATGAAACATGGGATCTGCATTGGACTGAATATTATTGGGATTGGGACAAATGCCCGCATATGCCATTATGGTAGTACCACCTCCGGGCTCATATGCAGTTTCAGGATTTACATTCTGACAGGAATACATAGTATGACGCGCTCCAAACTGATGCCCCAGCTCATGACAAACGATAGATACAATAAAGGGATCATTAGCAGGGAATACGTGGGTTGAAACGCCCCTTCCCTTACTATTGGGATTACATAACGAAAAAAGAGAAGCTAGACCTCCAAGATTTTGAGGATGCACTCCAAAAACATGACCTATATCGTAATTTGCGTTGCCTATTATGTCATCAAGTACTTGTTGATTATGTACGATCATCTGCGAGGTGTTGCCATCCTCGTAACCATCTGTTTGCGGATCGGTAAAAATGATCTCATCGTTATTTTCTACCAGTAAAAATCTAACTCCCAGGTCTGTTTCAAAAATATTATTCACCCTGTTTATTCCGGTTACAACAGCTGACAATCCCTGCTGCACACTTCCTCCAAAAAACTGCGTATATTGTCCTGTTGCAACTACTGCAATTCTGTAGGTCAATAAAGATTGGGTCTCTTCTGAAGATCTGTTTTCCGAAAAACCTCCCTGATGTAGCATATCGGTATATTCTCTGATATCGTGTTCATCACCGCTCACCCCGCATTCCATGGGAAAGGAGTTCTCCTTAGAAAAATTATTTTCAACCTTGAAGACAATGTACTGCTCTACAGTTTCTCTGTTGTAAGGATTGATGTAGTAGGAACCCTCCGGATAAAAAACAAAACCGTGAAAACCATGAACAGTCCAGTCAAACCTCCCGGAATACTTTCCATCGGTACTTCTACCCGAGAGGGTAACTATTTCAGGAAACTTATCGGCAAGGCCCTGCTCCATAATCTGCGATTTTACCAGTTGAAAAGTAATCATATTGCCATCCGGATCGGGTAGCTTCACTTCCAATGGATTGTTTCTACCTCTTCTAGTAAATTCTTCGGGAGCATTTTGCAGGGCTGCTGCCATAGCTGTGTAGTCTAGCGAAAAAGTCCGGTATTCTTCCGGATGAATATCTTTTTCAGCTAAAGACCTGAAGGCACTATGGATTTCATCAGTTTCTGACCAAAAATTGGATTGAGCATGAGTACTGTAAAATGAAAAAAGTAGGGTGACTGAAGTCAGAATTGTAAAAATAAATTTCATTTGGTTCCTGATTTTAATTAGAATAATCGGTTATTTTCCCTTTTTGTTATCCATTCCCCTTTCTTTAATAGTGTTGAACAATATAGCCATGAATGATGGTCTCTATCTAAGGATTCCGGATAAATCAATAATCGTTTTGAAAGGATAAAGTTAATAGTAAAACCCTAAAAATTCCAAATCTGCTCCCCTAAGTTGAAGAAAATTAGAAAACCGGCTTAACTTCCGAAACGTATCAGTTGAAACCAAAATATCTCTACCTTTATAAATTGCTGAAAAAAAGCGCTTTTTAAATGCAAAAAAACAAGATACGAAAAACAGAGAAAAAAACAGCATCAGCAACAATAAGCCTTTTTTAACATTTAAGAAAGTTCTAAGTTTGCATAAAATAAATTTCACATAAAGGCTATGATGTAAAATTTTAGGGGATTAATTGTTTGCAGAGTGAGCCTGCTAAGTGTTTATTGGATTTTCTTTATTGATTTCTTTAATAAAACACAATTGCATTTTCCTGGTCAGAGTGTTTTTGATTTTACTAAAATTTCTTTCCCATGCTTACTGCTTGGTAAACTCAGAAATATTTGGTTCACGCGAAGCCTCCAAGGCGCCAAGATTTGCCAAGTATTTTTGGATTTTCTTTATTGATTTCTTTAATAAAACACAATTGCATTTTCCTGGTCAGAGTGTTTTGATTTTACTAAAATTTTTTTCCCATGCTTATTGCTTGGTAAACTCAGAAATATTTGGTTCACGCGAAGCCTCCAAGGCGCCAAGATTCGCTAAGTTTTTATGGGATATTCTTCACAGATAGATTGGATAAGACAATATTGTAATTTCCTTGTTATGTTGTTTTGATTTGTCTTTGATGTCTTTACGCAACTTTGCGCCTTCGCGACTTAGCCTTGCCTACGGCTAGGTAAACTAAGAAATATTTGGTTCACGCAAGGACGCCAAGATTCGCTAAGTATTTTTTGGATATTCTTAATCCGTAACTCTGGAAATAGTTAATGGTATTTTCTTTGCTCAAGTGTTTTGTTAATACACTATATTCTTTGCCATGCCTGTGGCTTGATAAACTCAACTTTGCGACTTAGCGACTTAGCCTTGCCTACGGCTAGGTAAACTAAGAAATAAAGGTTCTATTATCTTTCAACTTTTTGTCATGTAATCAGATGATTTGGGAAAATTGCTTTCTTTTAATTATTTCAGTATCATTGCAATAGATTATAATTCTAAAACCTAAAAGTGAGTCAATTATGCAATTCATGAAACAAACAGAAAACCAGTTAGCAAAAACTATAATCAATACTTGCTTTAATATTCATGTAGATTTAGGTCCCGGACTATTTGAATCAGTTTATGAGGAGGTACTTTGTTATGAATTGAAAGAGAAAGGATTGAGTATTTCAAGGCAGCAAGGAATTCCATTAAATTGGAAAAATAACAATATGGGAATAGGATTTAAAGCTGATATAATTGTCGAAAATAAAGTTTTGATTGAATTGAAATCAGTCGATGCAATTGGTTTAGTTCACAGAAAACAGGTTCTCACTTATCTAAAACTCTCAGGGCTAAAATTAGGCTTGCTTATAAATTTCAATGAAGACTTAATTAAAAACGGGATATATCGAATAGTAAATAACCTATAAGAAATTAAAAGAATTGTACTGATCTAATTCTGTGGTTGCTTCCTTGTTATGTTGTTTTGATTTGTATGTGATGTCTTTGTCATGCCTATTTCTTGATAAACTCAGAAATATTTTGGCTTTGAGTTAATCAATCAACAAGCATGACCAATTGAGTTTACCACGCTCAAGCGTGGCTAAGTTTTTATAGGATCTTCTTTATTGATATGTTTGATAAAACACAATTTCATTTTACTTGTCAGGATATTTCGATTTTACTATAATTTCTTTGCCATGCCTGTGGCTTGATAAACTCAACTTTGCGACTTAGCCTTGCCTACGGCTAGGTAAACTAAGAAATATTTAGTTCGCGCAAGGACGTTAAGGCGCCAAGATTCGCTAAGTACTTTTTGGATATTCTTCACAGATAGATTAGATAAGACAATATTGTTGCTTCCTTGTTATGCTGTTTTGATTTGTATGTGATGTCTTTGTCATGCCTATTGCTTGATAAACTCAGAAATATTTTGGCTTTGAGTTAATCAATCAACAAGCATGACCAATTGAGTTTACCACGCTCAAGCGTGGCTAAGTTTTTATGGGATATTCTTCACAGATAGATTGGATAAGACAATATTGTAATTTCCTTGTTATGTTGTTTTAATTTGTCTTTGATGTCTTTGCGCAACTTTGCGCCTTCGCGACTTAGCGAGAAATATTTGGTTCGCGCAAGGACGCTAAGGCGCCAAGATTCGCTAAGTATTTTTGGATTTTCTTTACTAATTTCTTTGATAAAACACAATTGCATTTTCCTGGTCAGAGTGTTTTGGATTTCGCTCTAAAGTCTTTGCCATGACTATTCCATCGAAAACTTAAATTTACACCCTCCTCACGCATGCATTTGGCTAAGTCTTATAGACTTAAACACCAAGACTTGATTACATTAAAGAAGGTTGAACTTTTTGACTCAATTAAAAACCTATAGGAGACCAATTGTTCTATATTATGACTTTCATAATTAAAACTTTCGCTCTTATCTTAGGTTGTGATTTACAATCATTTATTCGAGCCAAAATAATTTAACTCAGATTTTTATGTCAGAAAAACTATTCAGTGCATTTCAACACCTCAGGAT
>SLKL01000429.1 GCA_007134625.1 Saprospiraceae bacterium | reverse complement strand
AAGTGTATATCTAGCGACGAAGTTATAGAATTCAGACAAAAATTCTATTTCAGAGACCCATTCTTTTTTTAGAACTTCATGAGAATAAACAGGTTTGCTGGCCGAGTCATCAAATAATTCTCCACTCTCTTTTTCGCAGGAGAAAAAAAGCAGAGTAGCTGCCAATAGAATAAAAAGTATTTTTTTCATATCTCCTGAATTTTAAGATCTGCCCATATGCCATCTGACACCCAGGTTTAAATAAAACAATGTCCAGTTTTCCTTTAAAATCCAATCCTTGTCTGTAATTTGTCTTACTATGCGAAATCCAAGTTCAGAAAAGGGGATAAATTTCCCTTTTTCGTAACTATAAACCAAACTAAACTGTCCTGTCCAATACCTATCATTCTCAACGGAGGGTGAGACTTTACTGAACCTGTAGGATTCCTTAAAAGTAAATTTAGTCGGCTCGTTTATCATATGATATCTGATCTCTTGTTCGTGGACTCTGTTATGAGCGTACTGATACTCTAATCCCACACCAATTTGTGGTTGTATATGATGATAATCCCTTTCCCACTCCAGGTAACGCACTAAAATTCCAGCTCCAAATTTATACTCCATGAATCGGACGTCATTTTTCTGATAGTTCCATCCAAGTGATTCCGGTCGTTCTATGGTGGATTGGAAATTAGTAGAATATTGAGAAAAAGAAATATACGGACCAACCGTAACATTCCCAAAATGAGACAAATGCCTTATCTGAAAGGAGTAATATAAACCCGGCGAAAAATCATAACTGCGAACTTCTGATGCATTATCGGTATTCCAATCGACCAGCCATAAATAAAAGTCTTGTACTTCATCATCTGCATATGACAATCCTATACCTCCACTTATCTCCCATCCACCGACTCGATTTTGTGCATTTACCGGCAAACTGAATAGAAAGAAAACTCCAAAAATAATTAAAAATAAACAGGGTTTTTTCATAGCTTTTAGCTTAGTTCTGACATAAAGGTAAAGAAAAAACCAATCCATACCGGATATCTCAAAAATTATTTTGACGATTTAACAGTTTACTTTACCGATTTCCGGGAGATATTCGGCTAAGGTAAGGGGCTTTGAAAAGGGCGGTGTGAATAGTTGAGTGGGAAATGGGCGTATGATCCCTCCTACTCTCTCTCAGTCCACTCCATTTCATTCCGTGCCCTTAAGGCTACTGGCTACTAGCCTCTGGCTGCTGGTCTCTGGCTGCTGGTCTCTGGCTGCTGGCTGCTGGCTGCTGGCTGCTGGCTTCTAGCAACTAGCTAATTGCTTCGAGAATGTTCAATTTAGAACTCTTAAACATTACACCCTTCGACTCCGCTATTACTGCGCTCAGGGCATCGCCCTTCGAATTCGCTATCTCTTCGCTCAGGGCATCGCCCTTCGACTTCGCTAACGTTACGCTTAGTTCGGCGGAGCTCACCACATCGCAGGGCATCGCCCTTCGACTCCACTAACGTTACGCTTGGTTCGACAGGAGGTTATTTAGCATTCGAAATGCTCACCACATCGCTATAACAACATTCAATTAATTGTCAATTATCCATTCTCAATTATCAATTCCTCCCCTCTTCCCACTCCCTTCTTCCTACTTTTACCCTGAGCACAAGTCGAAGGGTCCCTCTTCCTTTACGAAATAATTTTACGTCTTAGGACGAGACAAGCCAACTTTACGGACAATCAAATCATTTTTCTCGTCAGTCCATTTCATTACCTTACGAGACAGGCATTTTTCAACTTTCAATTAACTTCCTACTTCCCACTCCCTTCTTCCTTCTTCCCACTTCCTAATTCCATTTCCCATCTCCCCTCCATTTTGTTCTACTTCGGTGTGAAATTAAGTTAATTAGAAGTTCTTATTTATTCCTTTATTCGGCTGATAAAAGTTGAAATCGAACTAAAACAAAGAAAATCACGTTCCTTATCAATAAAATCAAGTACCATGGCAGTGAAAATTGAAAGCGATTCTAAAGAAATTACCATCAAACTTCCAATAAACTCAAGCCTGGAGGATATTCAGCAAGTTTTGAAATATTTCACTTACATAGATCTCGTGAGTAAAAGTAAAGCAGATGAAGCTCAAATAGCTAAACTCGCAAATCAAGTAAAAAGGGGATGGTGGGAGAGAAACAAAGATAGATTTACAGATAAGCCAGGATTCGAGGCTGTTCTTTAAATCTCACTTTAGCCCCCCCACTACCTCCTAACCACCTTAGCCTCCCAATATCTACCTTCCTGATCTCTTAGACGCAATAGATACATGCCGGGTGACAATTGCTCAATTTGTTGCTGCATGCGAACATTGAGCTGATTGATATCTCCCTGATGTGCCAGAATAAGTCTGCCTTCTGTGCTGAAAAGCTCAAGCCGGAAAGTACCCTCGTCATCGTCCATTTTTATCTCAAAGACATCATTTGCTCCAATGGGATTGGGACTGATTTTTAAAGAATTGGAGGTGGACAATTCAGTTATTGAAGTAGGTATCTCGGGATAGACCAGCATTTTTTCTCCATCAAAACCAATGGCATATACCCGCTCTGCATCAACGGGAAAAGCGACTGATGTAGTCAGATTGTCTGTATCACCCGTACCTGATATGCTGACGTGAAGCAGGTTTTCCTCTCCATCATAGGTTTCAAAAGCTACGGCATTTTGCCAGACCTCGTGATCAATAATCATAAGATTACCTGAAGTGGTGAAACCCTGTCCGTTTTCACCTGTAAGTGGGAGTTGATTCTTGAAAGCATTCAAGCTGTGGGCACTTAGGTAATGCATAACCGGAGAAACCGGCTTTTCATAACCCTTTGATTGAATGTAGGCTATGGTTTCATCAACCTCGGCCTGAGTGATAATAAAGTTCCGCTCCCCGTAATCATTGATAACGGTATTAATCGGACGCAGAAAACCGGTATTGATGAAAAAGTCAGTTAAATCCTCCTCAACGGCATCACAGACCATTTTTACAAAATTGAGTTGTAACTGACCGGGATTTAAATCACTCAAATCCATCTCACTTGCCATTTTGGCAACCCGTGCATAGAAGTTGGCATAATCGACACCATCGTAATCTTCGGGAGTATCCTCAAAACTCAAAACAGCGGCATTCTTTGCAGCACCTGCCAACTGATAGTAAAGCTGCAACTGCCAGAAGGGAACCAATACCTTGAATACATCGTAAGGCTCATCTTCCTTGAGTGCTTTTTCATGGATATAGGTATTGGCGATTTGTGCATTTATTCGTCCTCCCGCCAACGATGGGATCCCATCCGCAAAGTTAAACACTTCGCTTTCCAATCTGATGTAGGGATTGCCTTCGTAATTCATATGGTAGTTGACCCAGGTGGAGTAAATGTTGACCGTTACTTCAATAGTGCCGTGCCACATAATCCCCGGTCTCACTTGATTGATGTGACCAAATTCGTGAGCAATGCCCCAAAGACCAAGTCGATCGGGATTGGTAACACTATTTACACCCCAGGTCAAATCGAGATGTATTCCAAGACCTCCGGCATACCAGCCACCACTGAATCCACTTAATGACAAGATGCGGTTTTTTACGTTTCGCTCGGGGAATGCGTACATCCCCAGCAATAGCCTTTGATGTTTCACAATAGAATCGTACATCATAATGAACCTCCTACCATCAAAAGGAGAACCGTATCTCATGGCACCTTTATCGTAAACCAGATGAGCATACCTGCCTCGAACATCCAGTTTGGAATAGTTTTCTCCGGTAAGCAACTCCAGCCAATCTTCCTCATCTGACTCATAAACATCAAAGTAACCATTGATTTTTCCAGAAACAATATGCACATCAATATTCGGAAGATTCAAATCATCATCAAAATAACTAATATACCCCAGACCTGTATTTTCCAATGTAATAACATTGAGCCCATTGACCAATTGGTAGGCTCTGTCAACGGGATTGTCCTCATTTGCAAAGTCTCGTACACGCAAAAAGACTGCCTTGCCGACAGGGATATTCCGAACAAAAAGCGCAGCCTTTTCTCTTTCGTCAAAAACAATGCCGGTAGGATTTTCAAAAGCGTTGTAGTTGCCTACATTCAATTGCCTTCTGACAGAAGCCAAAGGTTTGTAAACTTCATAGGATTGCAGGCGATATCGCAAATTGTAATCCCCATTAAAAAGACACTGCGCCAAAGCCCGGTAAAAATCCGAGCTGATGGTATCTATGACGGTTTGAGTTACATCCGCATTGAGTGCAGCGTAGAGCTCATCGGTAAAAATATCCGCATAAGGTCTTTCGCTGCCGGGTCCCTGCACACGGGTATAGAATTCCATTTGTGCACAACTTGCAAAGCCGCCTGCCCCATCAAGCACTTCAAATCTGATGTTCAGTGGCACAATGGCCTCCGGAAAATCCACTATCGTAGGTAAACCGGATTGTCCAAAATCGTAATCCATCAAATGTACGAACTCGCTTTCCGGTCCTTCTTCTGCGGTGTTGTAATGGATTTCCACATTACCAAAATTACCGTTGGTCCCAAAGTTTCTCGGACTGTAACGCAAATAATCAATTCTCGTCTCACCATCTAATCGATAATTGAGGGTAACCGGAAAAGTCGTGGCACTCCAGGAAGAGTGATAGAGCGTATTGACATTGCCATCAAAAGATCGCTCAATGTTTTCCCCGGGCTGAAAAGAAGAAGCCCATGAGCCATCGATAAAAATCTCAGCCAGAATATCCTGATCGTTGGTTGTGCCCAATTCATCAGTGGGTATTCTGCAATCGTAGCCCGCAGCTGATTCGTATTCTTCATCGGAGAAAAAGCGCAACTCAGCGCAACTCGAGTGCATAGAATAACTTTCATTTACAGCAAAACGGATGACTGCCGGGCGTTCAATCGGTTCATCCAGTTCTATAACTTTATCCTCATTGTCGCGCGCCCATTCAAAGGGATTATCGGATAGCGGTAAAAATTCCGAGGGGTTCTCCTGAGTGGAATAATACACATCCACATTTGCCCAAACTCCGTTGAAACCACTTTGTCTCGGAACATAGACAATGCGGTTAATGCTCTGAACCCGATTGGTAAAATACGCATCCAATGTATCGGGAATACCCTCCTGCCCCCAACGCGAATGGTAAATATTATTCACATCGCCGTCGATTACATTAATTCCTTCACTACCCGGTTGCGGCTCCTGAAAGGTAGTCACCGTATAAACCGGCATCTGATAGGGTTGACTGTTGAGATGGTTTATGGAAAAAAGAAAAACTAAACCAAGGGTAACAATAGAAAGTCGGATCATAATCAAAATAAATTCTATTGCTAAGGTAGGGAGTTTATTT
>SLKL01000319.1 GCA_007134625.1 Saprospiraceae bacterium | reverse complement strand
TTATGTATAAGAATTTAACACCACATCAAATTACCATTGCATCTGCCCTGACGACCTCCATACTCATTGGAGGCTGTTATCTTATTCTAATTGCTACTCAGATCGCTTCATTTTCCTGGATAGTTTTTTTTGCTATTATACTCTTGACCGGGCTTATCAGTTATTTTGTGAATATCTTTTTTTTAGAGAAATATATTTATCGGAAGGTAAAATTAATCTATAAGATTATTCACAAATCCAAAGTTGCTGTCCAGGATGATACTGAAGTAAAATTAAGTGAAAATGTATTGGAAAGGGTAGAGGACGAAGTTTCTAGATGGATAGAGAACCAACGTAAAGAAATTCAAAGTTTAAAAAACCTGGAAAAGTATAGAAGAAATTTTTTGGGTAATATTTCGCACGAATTAAAAACCCCAATTTTTAGTATTCAGGGTTATATTCATACTTTGCTGGACGGAGGTCTTGAGGATGAAAATATCAATTACGAATATCTAGATCGGGCAGCCAAAAATGTGGAGCGATTGCAGACAATAGTTGAGGATCTTGAAATTATAGCTCGATTAGAAAATGAAACCATGGTACTTGATATTCAAAATTTTGATATTAGGAATCTGGTTCTTGAAACTATTGAGGATCTGGAAATGACCGCTAAAGCAAAAAACATTGAATTGTGCTTTAAAGAAGGTGCAGATAAAGGGTTTATTGTTGAGGCCGATCGGGAAAATATACGTCAGGTTCTAACGAATCTAATGGTTAACTCCATTAAATACGGCAAGGATGGCGGTAAAACCAAAATAGGTTTTTATGACATGAATGATTATATACTTGTTGAGGTTTCAGACAACGGTATCGGGATCAATGATAAACACCTGAATCACGTTTTTGACAGGTTCTACAGAGTTGATAAAAGCAGATCACGGAATCAGGGCGGTTCGGGATTGGGCTTGTCAATCGTAAAGCATATTATTGAGGCGCACAAACAAACTATCACAGTCCGCAGTACAAAAGGGGTTGGTTCTACCTTTGGCTTTACTCTTGCAAAGGGATCACCTAATTCCTGATTTTATCTTTTGTTTCTTCCGCATCCTATTCCTGCCGCGATATTACTGAATTTTATTATCTTTGCGACCGAATTAAAAATCTACCACATGAAGAATCTATTTTATTTAACATTAATACTATTTATGGCTTGTACTGCAGCGGAAAAAACTGATACATCATTGGATGATAATCCTTTATTGGCACCATTTGATACGGAGTACGGTTTGGTTCCATTTGATATCATTGAAGAAAGGCATTTCTTGCCCGCTGTTAAGGAAGGTATTGCAAGGCAACAGGCAATCATTCAGGAAATTATTGACAATGAAGATGAGCCTACTTTTGAGAATACGCTTTTGGCATTAGACAATAGTGGTGCAGATTTAAGCAGAGTTTTGCTTGTTTTTTACAACTTATCAAGTGCCAATACGAATGATGAGATTCAGGCTATTGCACAGGAAGTTGCTCCATTAGTTAGTTCAAATTCTGATGATATCAGTCTTAATGAAGGTCTCTTTGAAAGAATTAAGGTCCTGTATGAAAAAAGAGATGAATTAGGTCTGGATTTTGACCAAATGAAATTGCTCGAGGATTCTTACAAAGGGTTTGTAAGAGGAGGAGCTAATCTAACAGGTGATGCCAGAGAAAGATTCAGAGAAATAAATAGCAGACTTTCTGTTTTGACACTTCAGTTTGGTGATAATGTACTAGCTGATGTCAATGATTGGAAACTAGTCATTGATAATGAAGAAGATCTTGCAGGTATTCCTTCTTCTAATGTATCAACTGCAGCGCGTGTTGCACGTGAAAATGATATGGAAGGGAAGTGGGTTTTTACTTTACATCCTCCAAGTGCTAAGCCATTTCTTACTTATGCGGAAAATCGTGATTTGAGAAAAAAGATGTTGCTTGGTTATATTAACAGAGGCAATAACGATAATGAGTTTGACAATAAAGAAATTCTGACTGAAATTACCAATTTGAGATTAGAGCGTGCTAATCTACTTGGTTATGAAACTCATGCTGACTTTGTACTTGAAGAAAGTATGGCAGGAGACAGACAGACTGTAGTTGATTTATTGGAGCAGTTATGGGAACCTGCACTGAGAGTTGCCTTAGAAGAAAAACAAATGATTCGTGATATGATTGCGGAGGAGGGTCATGACTTTGAGGTAGAAGCCTGGGACTGGCGTTATTATGCCGAAAAGGTGAGATTAGCAAAGTTTGACTTGGATGACGGTTTATTAAGACCATATTTTGAAGCCAATAATGTAGTAAACGGAATGTTTGAATTGTTGGAAAGACTTTGGGGTATTCAATTTGAAAAATTAGAAGGAGTTCCAGTTCATCACGAAGAGGTTGAGGTTTATAAAGTGCTTGAGGATGATGGCAGTTTATTAGGAATATTTTACATGGACTTATTTCCAAGAGCGAGCAAAAGATCAGGAGCATGGATGAGTAGTTTCAGAACTCAATCCGTTGACGAGGATGGAAACCGAGTTCACCCTATTGTTACAATAGTGTGTAACTTTTCTCCACCTTCTGATGACCAGCCAGCCCTTTTTAGTTTACGTGAAGTACAAACCCTTTACCATGAAATGGGACATGCTCTACATGGTTTGATGTCTGATGTAAGACACAGGTCTCAGGCTGGTACGTCTGTATCAAGAGATTTTGTTGAGCTTCCTTCCCAGATTCTTGAGAATTGGGTTACTCAAAGAGAAGTTTTAGAGTTATTTGCCTTCCACTATGAAACAGGAGAATTGATCCCTCCGGATTTAATGGATAGAATGGAGGCAAGTGCAGTTTATGGAACCGGATTTAGAACGGTTGAGTATCTGGCTTCTTCTTTCCTTGATAATGCATACTATCATAGGTCTGAGCCTTTGACTAAATCTGTCCCTGAGCTGGAGGCAAGAGTTTCTGCTGATATCCAAAAACCAAATGCGATTCCATACAGACATGCAAGTACTCATTTCCAGCATATCTTTAGTGGTGGTTATTCCGCTAATTATTACAGCTATATCTGGTCTGAAGTTTTAGATGCCGATGCTTTCTCTGTATTTCAGGAGAGGGGATTATTTGATAGAGCAACAGGTGATCAATTCCGTGAACACATTCTTTCTACCGGTGGCACGGTTGATCCAATGGAACTTTTTGTTAGGTTCCGAGGAAGTGAACCCAATATTGAGCCGCTCCTAGTAAGAAGGGGTTTAAAGTAAAATATTATAGAACCAATAAAGACCCGGAATTGATTTCGGGTCTTTTTTTTGCCTATGAAAAAGTTAAGTCTTGAGGAGTTGAAAAGACCCTCTTTAGAAGAATACAAGGAAGTACGTAAAATTCCTGTTGTTTTAATACTTGATAACATCAGGTCCGGTCTAAATGTAGGAAGCATATTCAGAACTGCTGATGCTTTTAAAATAGAAAAGATTTATCTGGTTGGAATTACTACGCGTCCTCCACATAGAGAAATACTAAAAACAGCAATTGGTGCTGATCAGGCTGTAGATTGGGAATATCAGGAGTCCATAGTTTCTTTAGCTAAAAAACTGAAAGCGGAAGCATATGAATTAATAGGAATTGAACAGACAGATCAATCTGTTATGCTTAATGATTTTCAAATTGATATTAATAAGAAATATGCATTGATTTTTGGAAATGAAGTGGGGGGAATTTCTGATGATGCGCTTGAGGAGCTTGACACGGTAATAGAGGTTCCACAGCACGGCACAAAACATTCTCTGAACGTCTCTGTTTGCGCCGGTTTATTAATCTGGCATTTTTACTGCGGATTTACCCTAAAGGCTTGATTCTGGAATTTTAATTTTTCCACCTTAAACCAATTCCAAGTCCTACATACCAACCACTTAGATTAGAATTCCACTGAGTCTGATTAATGTCAACACCTGGTAGAGTAGAGTCAAAATCACCACTAAAACGGTATCTGAATTCGGGGGTAATGGTGAGAAATTCGGAAATTCCAATATCTAAACCAGCTCCTATATCAAGGAGATAAGTATTTGATTTAATTTGATCTTCTTCGATGGCAGTTAAGCGGGTAGTCTGTTCCGAGAAAATAAAATGCGGGGTCAGCGATATAAAAAAACCATCCTCAAAGAAACCACTTTGTTTATTAAATGTAGGACACATACAGTCATCCTCAAAAGTAAAAGGATAGATCCTCGTCCCCCAAAATAAGTGGGTAAGATTTAGTTCATACTCATCATAAAGTGAACTATTTTCACCGGTAAGCGAACTAATACCAACACCTGGATAAAATTCAACCCTGTAGTCCTTTAATCTGAACCAATACGCCGCCTCAACAGACCAACCAGACAGGTCTTTATTAATTACTTCAGTATTTAAATCTTCATTAAAATCTACAGTTAGATTATTATAACCTCCATTTAACTGAATCTGAGCTGTTATTTTGGTCAAAAGAAAACAACTGCCAAGGATAAGGATGGAAGAAATGATGAATTTCTTGCTTAACATACTTTTTATGTATTATTGAATTACAAGCTCTCTGGTAATTTGGATGCCTTTGGAATTTTCTGCTCTTAACAGATATACTCCTGAAGGCAAGCCGTTTGTATCTATCTGGTAACTCTGACTGGGTTGGAATTGTTCTTGTCCTTGCCAGACAAATTGACCGTTCATGTTAATTAATGAGATATTTAGGTCTTTAGATGATGCTCCGCTGAAGCTCAAATCAATTGGTTGATTAACGGATATAAGATTTTGAAAATCAATCTTAAAGTTATTTTCTCCTACAAAATTGATTGAGGTGATTTGAGTGGCGAAAAATTGAATTCTATCAATGAAAGGCTCACAAGTGTTTAATGGCGACATAGGTTGGATTCTCAAATAATGAATTCTGTCCTTTATCAGGTTATTAAGTACCACAGAAGTGTCTGATACAATTTCATTGAATACGGGGCTCGTGAAAACAGGTAAGGCACTGACTTGAACCAGGTATTCTGTGGCGCCGGGTAGCGCATTCCATTTTATTAAGGCATTATCAAACTGAATATCCTCATTTGGTTGAGGTGATATTACATTCAGGGTTGTATCGATAACACCAAATTCATTTTCAAATTCAACTATATTGAATCTATCCAACAAAAGATTCATCCTCATTGCCTGAATTTGCTCTTCAGAAAAGTGAGACATACAAACATCTGAGGCATAGGACATGATGTTGGTTCCGTCCACGTTACCTTCAATTCCAAGTGGATCCCTTAATATTATACCAACTGGATTATTAGCAGAACATCCCCATCTATAACTTAGGTAATCAGGGGGAGTATCACA
>SLKL01000413.1 GCA_007134625.1 Saprospiraceae bacterium | reverse complement strand
TTGCAGGGGGTGGATTTATGTTTGCCATGTGTTCTGCTACCGTTACTTATGATATTGCCCTTGCTGCCAAAGGTATTGACATAGCTGCCGAAATTTATGATGGTGATCCGGCCGATCCCAACGCCAATGAAAAACTTGATTTTTCAAGGACCTTTGCTTTCCGTGATTTTGAACTCGAAATGGATCCTCTTGTATATAGGTATTCGAATATAGATCCCAAAACCCGACAGGTTTCACCATCTATGGATTATTTTACCTTATTTGACTTTTCTGCAAAATGGGATCCTGTTCCGACCATGCTCACTCAAAATCATACGAGAACGGTTAAAGGTTTTATGGGACAAACCACTTCATTTCAATTAGATTTAATCAAGCCTACCGTTGTGGTCATGGGTAAAAATGAAGGACTGAATGAAGCCCGGTATATCCACGGTACTTTCGGAGATGGGTTTTGGTCTTTTTACGGGGGACACGATCCGGAGGATTATACGCATAGGGTAGGGGACCCTGAAGTGGATTTGAACCTGCATCCTAACTCACCGGGATATAGGCTGATCCTCAATAATATTCTATTCCCTGCTGCAAGGAAAAAGGAAAGAAAAACATAATCCCTTTTTACCTGGGGTAAATGATTACCAACTGTATGAAATTCCCGTTCGGAAGTTAAATATAAATCCCGTTATCGGAACTATGGGTCGCTGCTCGTAACTAAAGTCAAATGAGTTGGTGATTGAAAATCGATCGCATATTTTTGAATTGAGATTGAAATTTCCACTGACTCTGTTCCTAAATTTTTCAATACCACTGTCATAGCCCGTTTGAAAATAGGCGATGGCGTTGAAGTCGAGGTACTCGTTAACACTAAGCCTGTAAGATATGTAGTTAGTTGATTTCAATAAATTGGATTCTACGATGTTTTTATCTTGAGGATGTTTCCATCTCTCCCATTCATAAAGAACCCCTACACCTGCATAAATCAGCGAGCGATCTGTATCCAGCAGTTTTTGCCTAAGTCCACTACCGAGTAGTACTCGTGGATCCAAACCTCTGAAGTTATCATAAGAGGCCTGAGTAAAAACCTCAAAGCTTGAATTATTTTCACTAAAAAAGTGCCCCCTCAAATGGACGTATCCAAAATTGAGAAAGGGATTCTCATTAATTTTGAGATAGTCAATCTGCCCTATTGCTGTATAGATGTGCTTTTCTGAAAAATAGATAGCATTGATCCGACCATTATAACCAAATAAGTCCACCGGTGAATCCTCAGCCGCACTGCGGTTGTAAATACTTAAGCCCATTGTGGCTTTCATAAGAAAACTTTTATCCTCTTCCTGCTCTAATCTGTACCTTTCTATATTTAAAATTTGTGCGCTTACTTCGGTGGTTGCGATGAGTATTGTAAGTAAAACTGTCAACGTGATAAGTATTCTTCTTTCTGAAGCCATATTGGATATTTTATTGAAAGCGCAAAATTACTGAATTTTTAATATTTAATATTCGATAATATGATAAAGGGCTTCAGCCTTCTTTCATCCGTGACCCCTTAGCTTATTTGTCATAAAAAAAAGCGACATCTCAATTAAGAAATGTCGCTTCTATTCACCTAAAAATCATTTACTTGTTTACTCTTCCTCTGAGCTTGCTTCTGCCTCATCGCCTTCCAACTGTTGTTTCAGGTCGCTGAATGCACTTAACTCACCTAAGGTAGTACGCTCAACCGTTGATTGAGTTTTCTTAACTGCTTTTCTGGTTTCTTTAGCTTCTTTATCTTTAGCTTTTGCCACTTCATCCTTAGCCTCCTTCTGAATATCCTCAAGATATCTAAGGTGAGAAACCATTATACGCTTATCATCTCTGTTAAACTCAATAACCTTAACAGTCAGTATTTCTTCTACTTCCGCCATAGTTCCATCCTCTTTACGGATATGTCTTATTGGAGAGAAGGCTTCAAGACCATAGGGTAACTGAAGGATAGCTCCTCTGTCATCTTTTCTGATGATAGTAGCTTCATGATAAGAGCCTACCGGGAATACATTCTGGAACGTATCCCATGGATTCTCTTCTATCTGCTTGTGACCAAGAGAAAGTTTTCTGCCTTCCTTGTCAATCTCCAGTATAATGATATCAATGTTTTCTCCAACCTTTGTAAATTCAGAAGGGTGAGAAAAACGCTTTGTCCAAGACAAGTCAGAAATGTGTACCATTCCACCTATACCTTCATCAAGCTCTACAAAAACACCATATGGAGTAAGATTTTTAACTTCACCGGTATGTCTGCTATCAACAGGGTATTTTGTTTCAATTTCAGCCCATGGATCCGGGGTTAACTGCTTAATGCTGAGAGACATTTTTCTCTCCTCATTGTCAATAGTAACCACCATAGCTTCCAATTCCTGTCCTAGAGTAAAATATTCTCTGGCGTTAACAGGCTGATTACTCCATGAAACTTCAGATACGTGGATAAGTCCTTCTACACCTGGCTCGATTTCAAGGAATGCACCATAATCTTCAATGTTTACAATTTTTCCTTTTACTGTTGCGCCTTCAGATATGGTGTTGTCAAGAACATCCCATGGGTGAGGTTGCAGTTGTTTCAGACCTAGAGAAATACGCTTTTTGTTCTCATCAAAGTCAAGTACAACAACATTTACCTTGTCATTTAATTCAAGAACTTCACTTGGGTGGTTGATTCTTCCCCATGAAATATCGGTGATATACAATAAACCGTCAACACCACCAAGGTCCATAAATGCACCAAAGTCAGTAATATTTTTGACAATACCCTCAAGAACCTGTCCTTTTTCTAGACCCTGAATGATTTGATCTCTTTGCTCAGCCAAATCACTTTCAATAAGTGCTTTGTGTGATACAACAGCGTTTTTGATCATTTCATTGATCTTAACCACCTTAAAGTCCATGGTTTTACCAACGTATGAATCATAGTCAATAATAGGCTTAATATCAATCTGCGATCCTGGAAGGAATGTCTCCAACCCACCACAATCTGCAATAAGTCCACCTTTTGTCTTACTGATTACTTTTCCTCTGATAATAGTACCATTTTCATAAGAATCAACGATATTGTCCCATGCTTTAAGCAGCTTTGCCTTTCTTCTGGAAAGAATTAGCTGTCCTCTCTCATCCTCGGTCCTTTCAATATAAACATCGACTTCATCTCCTACACCTAAATCAGGGTTGTCTCTGAATTCAGAAAGTGATACAAGGCCATCAGACTTATAATTCAAGTCAAGAAGTACATCTCCATCTGAAATTGATTTAACAGTACCTTTTACTATTTGACTATCCTCAAGTAAGGTAAGGGTGCTATCATATTTTTCCAATAGCTTTTCAGTCTCTTCTTCAGAATAAGGAAGATCGTAATTGTTTCCTAATTCCCAATCGAAATCATCGTGAGCAGCTTGCTCATAAACTTCTTCCTGTTCTTCTTCTGCTTCTGCTGTTGACTCTTCACTTGTTTCTTCTTTAGCGTCATCTTCCTTGGGAGTTTCAGCTTCTACCTCTTTTGCTTCAACTTTAGGCTCTTCTACAGCAGCATCTTCTTTTGTAGTTTCGGTAGATTCATCGACCTTGGAACTGGTTTCTTGGTTTTCAGCAGGTTGATTTTCAGGAGTTTCTACCACCTCCTCTGTTTTTTTTGTTTCTTCAGACATAATCGAAGAATTGTTTTAATGGTTATGAAATATTTTTAGCGGCGCAAAGGTACGCTTTTTTGCTTAGAGCACAGTACATTTCCCTAAAAGTTTTTTATGTTATGCCGAACCTGAATTAATAATCATGTTTATTTACAGTTCAGCATTCCTTCTGCAAAGATTAATTTAGCTACCGGCTTGTTGCTAATGGCTTCTTGTTATTAGCTATTGGCTTATTCGAACAAGCTTGTTAATTTTTGCAAAAATTAAATACCAAGGATTTTTGAATATCCAAATCAGTTTTGGGTGGTGTGTTTAGCTTCAAATCTGCTGAAGGCTTCTAATCAGCGACTATAAGCTAAGAATCTAGTAACTATTGACTACACTAGGTATCCTGATAATTTTGTCATGATTTTCGCATATTGATGCATAAATCCCGCCAAATATCGATCAAGCCGAAGGCATGAATTTGTAAATTAGTTGATCAATAACCACGGGTGCAGCCCATGGTTATTGATTTATGACCCTTTCAGAGTCCACACTAAATAGTTACAAAATCTAAAACTTAATATGCGCCAATGCCGGATTAGCCAACCTCTTTCTGTCGCTTTCTTTAAGTAAGATTTTTCTCAATCTGATTTTAGATGGAGTGATTTCTACATATTCATCATCTGCAATGTATTCCATTGCCTGTTCCAGACTCATGATTTTTGCAGGGGGTAATTTAACCTTATCATCGGCTCCGGCAGATCGAATATTGGTTAGTTTTTTAGCTTTGGTAAGGTTGACTACCAGATCATTTTCCCTGCTGTGTTCTCCTACTATCTGCCCTTCATATATCTCATCACCGGGTGGGATGAAAAAATGTCCACGCTCCTGTAGTTTGTTCATAGCAAAGGGTATAGAGGTGCCTGCCTCCGAAGAAATCATAACTCCCTTGTTTCTGCCTTCCATGTCTCCCTTCCACGGTCCATAATGACTGAATCTGTGGTACATTACCGCCTCTCCTGCGGTAGCGGTTAGCATCTGATTTTTCAAACCGATAAGGCCTCTTGTAGGAACAATGAATTCCAAATGCATCAATCCGCCTCTTGGTTCCATATTATTCAATTCACCGGATCTCTTGGTTACCATTTCGATTATGGTACCTGAATAATCCTCCGGAGCATCAACTACCAACTCCTCCATCGGTTCTTGTTTTCCTTCAGAGGTTTCTTTTATTAAAACTCTGGGTTTTCCGACTTGTAACTCATAAGATTCGCGGCGCATGGTTTCAATCAAAACAGACAAGTGTAAAACACCTCGTCCATGTACATTGAAAACTTCAGGAGATTCAGTTTCTTCTACCCTCAATGCAAGGTTTTTCTCAGTTTCTTTAAAAAGCCTGTCTCTTAGTTGCCTTGAAGTGACAAACTTACCGTCTTTACCAAAGAAGGGACTATTATTAACGGTGAACAACATGCTCATCGTAGGTTCATCAATGGCAATTGGTGGCAATGCTTCCGGATTATCGGGGTCACATATGCTGTCTCCAATCTCAAATGCTTCTAACCCACTAATTGCACAAATATCACCCGCTTCAACGATATCAGCAGTAACCCTGTCCTGACCTCGGTAAGTGAATAATTCTTTTATTCTGTGCTGCTTTTCAGTTCCGTCTCGTTTGATGATTTTTACAGATTGACCTGCTTTAATTTCACCTCTTCTTACTTTACC
>SLKL01000262.1 GCA_007134625.1 Saprospiraceae bacterium | reverse complement strand
TGAGACATTTTTCAGTGAAGAATTAAAGACTGAGGAAACCAACCATGAATATGTTAGTACTAATCACCGGAATGATGAAATAGGTTATACAGAGTCCGCTGCCTATTCAGCCACAAATACCCATCAATACAACAAAGAGGAGCCTTCCTCTGGTTTAGCCGACATAGTACCGGAATCTAATTTTATGGAACCAAGTGTTGATGAAGCAGAAAAACATGAGTCGTCCAATACTCGCTTGAATAAAGAAACTTCCGCGACTTCATTACTTGCCTCAAAACTCAGTCTTTTCTCCATTGATTATACCTCTAAATCCACAAAAGATTTTTCTACATTATTACCCGGAGAGAGTCTTTGTAAATGGAATTATTCTTATTTTATAAATGGGGGGATTATTGGATACCCATCATCTACAGCTTCAGTAAAAGACCAAATATTAGGTGCAGAGTTATCCTTTGGCATAGACCTTGAACACTACCGTGCCTGGACACTTTCTGCGGACATAGGACTTTTATACCGTGGAGGAACATTCGGAATACAAAAAGATCATCCGACTTTAATTTTTGATTTTGAAAAGTTGGTTTCAGGCTTTCAGGTATTACCTACTTCCACTCTTTACAGTACTTTGAGCTTAAGTGTAGGTCGGCAATTGGGACCCTGGAATATCTATGGAGGTATGGGAATAAATTATCTGCTATTAGTTAGCGGAGACTTGTATAAATACGAAGTAAATAATGAGTCATTGGAGCCATCGCCCATCCACGAAGAAAAAATCAGTTCCGGTTCATTAAGCAAAGAGGGCTTCAAAAAGTGGACACCTTTTATACTAGCTGGAATTCAATGTAACTTAACCCAAAATCTGGCGATCGGTGCATCAATAAATTATTTTCCTTCAGGACTAATCAATCAGACGCACAGACCACATTTTGATTATCGAACGGATACGTATATTGAAAGCACGAATAATAATTGGGATTTATTGGAAAATAGTCACCACTTTTCTATTTATTTTAAATACAACTTGAAATGAAAAATTTTAAGCTATTAGCTACTTTATTAGCTGTCATCTTTATCATGTCTTGTGAACGGGTAGAACTCCCTGAACCAAGTGTTGAAGGCATACCCTTTGAATTAAAAGGAAAAATGGGAGGTGAAGACTTTGCATTGGGTATTGATCAGGAGGGAATGCTTATGAATACAACTACTAAGTATATTGAGCGCGACTCTATCTGGGAATTTAAGGGCAAATTAAACCCCGCTGATGGCAGTTTGGGTCCCTCTCTAAAAATTAGTTTTCGACCCGAATTTCAAGGTAGGACTTTAACTCAAAGTGAAGAGTCCGTTTTTAATATTGACCATTGGAATTTCTATTATCCTCAGGGAAGGCCTATTCAAAGATTGCCTTTAAGTCTTCAATCAGAGTTTTCCTCAAACAATATAAGAATTGTAGATATTTCTGTCCATGGTGCTTCCAATCCCGAAACCACTTCAGCTACAATCTGGGAATTTGAGGTGGGACAGAGTTCCAGATTACCGGTTTGCGTTCAATATGAAGACAATAGAAAAAACACAGGGGAATTTTGTACACATATTTATCCGAATAAAAATGGAAGAGTTCCTGTAGTAAATTGGGGTATAGTGTCCTCTACAGATAGTATGGCAACCCTTGTCGCCAGAATTACTGATCATGAAAATAGTAATAACTTTAAGTATGACTGGGGTGAAGGTTTTCAGGAAAAAAGGATGACTACAGTTAACCGTGAGGGGCAATATAGATTAAGGATAAAAGACCAAAATGGATTGGTCTATTCTAAAGAAAAAAGTCTTCTTTTCGATGATACAAACAATAATTTCTATACTTACAATGATGAAATAAGTTTAACAGTTGAATGGGGAGAACCGCGTACGATAAAAGAGACCACTCAAAAGGGATCGATAAATATCGAGTTTATCGACTCAAGTGGTCAAAAATGGCGATTAGCTGATAAACAAAATGAGGATGCGGAATTTAAAATTTTAGATCGAAAAACTTACAGGAATAATCAGTCAGGAAATCGAACCATTGCATTAATGATCGAATTCACTTGTCAATTAACTAATGATGCGAATGAAACCCTTGAAGCTGATGGAATAAAGGGGTGGTTTGCCGTCGGTTTTATTGATTGATCACTCCACTAAGCTAAAACCTGTGAACCTGAATTACGAATCATTATGAAAATCCCGTACTTTGGGGTCATTCATTCTTTTTCTTATTAAAAAATATCTCATCAAGAGATCGCTTATCAGCTCCATTTACGAATACAAATAAAGCGGTCATGAGCATGCTAAAGTCAAGACGCACTGCATGAGCAAAACGCCAGAAACCTTCTTCGAACAAAGGAAACTTAGTGGTAATTATTGCCACACACATAATCACAACAAGTGGGACGGCTGCAAATCGCGTAGCCAAGCCAACAAGGATTAAGATGGCACCTAAGATTTCAAAGAAGCCGACAAAATATGCAGTGAATTCAGGATTAGAATATCCTAAGTCTTCAAATCGACCCGGTCCCATAGTTTCGGGGAAAATGAATTTTTGGATACCTGCAACAAGGAATACAAAGCCCAGTATCAAGCGAATCAATTCGTACCCTTTTATGTCATTGGTTTTAAATAAAGATTGTGCATTCATTTCATTCTGTTTTTGTCTGAGTCGTAAATATAAAAACAACTTTAATATTTACAAAATGAAATGAGTACCTTGTAATTCTAATAGAAAAATTTAAAAATGTAGAAACATTTAAAGTTCAAAAAGTCAATCTAAGCAATTTTAGCTAGATGCAGACCCCTCCCCGGCTTTTTCGTCCTCAACAGCTTTTTCATAGGCTTTTTCCAGAGAATTTTCAACTGATTCAAGCAGATGATCCAGACCATCTCCAACAGACTTTTTCAAATTTTGTCGGATCTTTTCACCTTTATCCGGTGCTATCAGTAAGCCTATCGCCAAACCGGCACCAAGACCTGCTATTCCCCATAACAAAAATCCTGAGGAAGATTCCTCCTTCTGTAAATCTAATCGACTTCTATCTTGCATAGTTTTGTTTTTATGATTCCTTTATTTTGCCCCTTGCCTTTCTGACTGCATTCAAAAGAATGGCATAAATCTCGGATTTTTTGGTTGTGGCAATATGCTCGAGGTATCCATTTTTTATCAGCCAGATTCCTATTGGGATAATAACAGATTGCCACCTTACTCCTTTATTTCTCAATTGGAGTAGCAAATCCAGACCTAACTCATTCAAATGGCTATTAATTTGATTGAACCCACTACCGGATATATCATCAGCAGAATTTACAGACTTTGACTTATCGGGTCGTATAAACTTTTTTACAGTTTTACCAACCGATGCAATACTATTGAAATCTTCCTTAATGTCCGTACCTGCCTCTTTTGCCTGACGAAGTGATTCAGCAGCTTTTAATTTGGTCTGCAGCCTCGCAATTTCCAAATCTTTCAAATCATTGATCTTCTTCTTCATCTGGCATCATATTTATAAACATTCGCATTATTCCGGGCTTGATCCGTTTATTCCACATTCTGGACAGAATTAAAGCCAAAATACCAAATACCAACCCCACTATAAAAAATCCAAGAGACATACTTTTGAAAATCTCACCTATCAGAAAAGCCAAACCAAAACCAAAAAAAGAAATTGTAACGAACAACAGTCCTCCAATTACCAACAGTTTGAGTAATGCAGATGTAGTATTTGTACCAAAACGAATAAAATCTAATTTGATCAATTCTAACCTCGCATTCAAATACTCAATTAGGTTTTCAATAATCACCTCGAGGCGAGTACGTTCACTTTTATTTGCCATTCATTTGAGATTTTGTTCAGAAGACCTGAAATAGGGCTAGTATAAAAGTGGATCCAAATAATTGAGTCCACTTATAAAAATTATTTTGAAGATTTACCTTTTACCTCATCAGCGAGAGCATCTTCAGCGTCTTTCAGATCTTTTAACGCCTTCTCAACTGCGTCCATAGCTTTTTTCTTAGCTTTAGAAATTTCTCCCTTTCCAGTTTCAACCATTTCATTGATTTGTTTTTGAGCCTCTTCCGAATACTCTCCGGCCTTATCCCCAATAATTTTTCTTGTTTCCTCACCTGACCTTGGAGCAAATAAAACACCAATAGCAGCTCCGGTCGCCAACCCGGCTAAAAAAGCCAGAAATCCTTTTTCTCCATTATTCATAATTGTACTTTTTTTTATTAACAATAAAAACTGTATATGCCATTAGGCATGCACTTGCATAACATAATGAGATACAAGCAGGTTCGATAAAAGAATAAAATCCAAAAATCATGCCAAGCCTGACAATTAAACTAATTTTGCAAGAGTAACCAGAAAAACCAGCTTTAAAATAAACAAAAGGAATTGATTCACTTTTTTACTATATGGAAAAAACTGTAAGAATCCACGATCTTGACTTTAAAATCCTTATTCCAAGAAATAAACTAGAAAAGAGAATTCTTGAAATGGGTAAAGAGATTTCAGCTGCTTATTCCAATGAGGACCTGCCTGTAATAATGGGAGTTCTTCAAGGTGCTGTAATGTTCTGTGCTGAATTGGTAAAAAATGTAGATGTACCGATGGAAATGGATTTTGTAAGAATAAAGTCTTATTCAGGACTGGAAACTACTGGAAAAGTACTAATGACCAAACAATGGGAAAAAGAAGTATCCGCCAGAAAGATCCTGATTGTTGAAGACATCATTGACACCGGAAATAGTATCCTTTTTTTAAAGGAGCAGTTGTTGAAGGCAGGCGCAAAAGAAGTGAAAATTGCGACCATGTTATTTAAACCCAAAGCATTCAAATTTAATTATCCAATCGACTGGATTGGATTTGAGATAGGTAATGAATTTGTTGTGGGTTACGGATTGGATTACGATGGCCTCGGAAGAAATCTACCGGAGATTTATCAGCTTTCCTCCGACAAAAAATAAACCTAAAGAAAGAAAAAAAACTTGCAGTCTATTTGCAAAAATAAAGATTGTCTTATCTTTGCATTCATTTTAGACCCATGGTGTAATTGGTAACACGGCAGATTTTGGTTCTGTAATCCTAGGTTCGAGTCCTAGTGGGTCTACTTTTTACTGTTTATCAAGGGTTTACGAAGATTAACAAAAACCACTAAAACCCGCTAATCACCACTAATACAAAGTAATTCAGAGAAAACCCACATAAACGGGAATTAAAGAAATCTGCATAAACCTACGCATAAAGTTGTAAATTAGTTGTGTATAAGGTATTTTTGCCCTGAATCACAACAACAATCTTTTATGTACGATGTAACTGTAAGGTTTTATTTATCCTCACCTAAT
>SLKL01000267.1 GCA_007134625.1 Saprospiraceae bacterium | reverse complement strand
GGATGGTGGAACTGCATTAGAGGTGTTATCTAATGTACCTTCAGTTGAAGTGGACTTAGATGACAATATTTCATTAAGAGGAGATGACAATGTCACCATACTTATTGATGGTCGACCATCAACTTTTTCATCTGCCGAGGTTCTGAGACAGATTCCGGGAAATTCTATTGAGCGAATTGAGCTGATTACCAACCCTTCAGCAAGATTTGATCCTGAGGGAATGGCAGGTATCATTAATATTATCCTGAAAAGAGACTCTAATTTCGGATTCAATGGAAATGCTACCTTAAGTTATGGACGAGGAAGAACTGATAAATACTCAGGATCACTGGGTTTGAATATGAGGAATTCTAATTTCAATATTTTTGGAAATTACTCTTACAATAATCGGGATGGTTACTCTGAAGGGACGGGTTCATCTTTTATTAATTTTCCGGATACTTCCTATTCATTTCAGCAATCAGATGTTAGATATACGGGAAATATTTCTCATAATATCAGGCTGGGAACAGATTATTTTCTGAATAGCCGAAATACACTTTATACTTCCTTCAATTACAGGACGAATGATGACAATAACAATAACGAACTTTTAATCGACTATTTTGACCAAAGTGGCAGCAAGGAGATTGAGTCCGTAAGAAGGAATACCGGATTTGGATCAGGAGATGGATTGGAAATCAATGCAGGATGGCAAAGACGATTCTTAAACCCCGAAAACAGAATGGACATTGACTTTCTTTATTCCCGGGATAACAAGGATAGAGGTAACGATTTTGCGCAGGATTTTTTCAAATTAAATGGAGAGGTATTTGATGATCCTCTAATTCAATCACAAGAGAGAGATAATAAAAACGAGCTCTTTACAGGTCGCGCAGATTTCGAATTTGTTCTATTGCCAGGTATTTCTGCAGAAGCAGGGGCGAGAATGGATTTATCCAGAATAGATAACAAGTTGAATTCTACTTTTTTGGATAATAGCACAGGAGAAAACATTAATGATCCCAATATTTCCAACCATTTTGTTTATGAGCAGGACGTTTTAGCGACTTACTTTACAGCAGGTGGAGAATCAGGACCATGGCAATATAAGGCAGGCCTTAGAGCGGAACAAACATTCACCAGTTCTAAATTAATTACTACAGGCGAGGAGTTTGATAATGATTATTTCAGTTTATTTCCCTCGGCTTTTCTCGGATACAGCCTTGGAGAGGGATCTGACCTGGTTTTAAGTTATAGCCGTCGAATTAACAGACCGCGAACAGGTCAGTTAAACCCATTTAGAGACCTCTCTGACCCCAATAACTTCAGAACTGGAAACCCTGCCTTGAGACCGGAATTTACGGATGCGTTTGAGTTTTCTTATATAAGGATATGGGATAAAATAACTCTAAACAATACCCTGTATTACCGCCAGACCAATGACTTAATCAGAAGGTTTATTGATTTTGAAGAAGAGGGAACAACCATCGTCACCTTTGAAAATCTCGGTCGCAATCACTCATTTGGTTTTGAGGCTATCGCCAATATCAGACCTTACAGATGGTGGAACATTAATGCGACTGCCAATATTTTTGGAACGCGCTTAGATGAATCTGAGCTTACTCAAGGTCTAAACAGGTCAAGTCAGGGTTACACCCTTCAATTGAGTTCATCAAAAACAGTTTGGAATGGGACTTCCGTTCAGCTATCGAGCAGATACAGATCAGGTTTTGTGGTCCCTCAGGGAGAGATTAGAGCCTTTTTCAATGTTGATCTTGCCGTCAGAAGGAATTTTCTGGACAACAATTTAACAGTCAGTCTAAACGCGAGAGATATCTTCAATACCCTCAGATTTAGATTTGAAACAGTTGATGATATTCCGATCGTAAGGACATTGGAAAGAAACTGGGAAAGCAGAGTGGTTACTTTAAACGCTACATACCGTTTTGGTAGCAGATTAGACGGTCCCCAAAGACGACAACAGAGAAGAGATAATGACTTTGATCGATTTGATACACCTGATTTTTAGGAAATTACTTAGTTCAGAAGTTCATCACAATTTAATAGTTATTAATTTTTTCTTTAAAGTTTGAAATCATTCTTACTTTTGGACTTGATTTAATCTGAGATGCATCCAATTATCATGGATTAAACCAGAATATTTTGATCAGGTTTGGTATCATCATCAGATTACTTAATCCATTTAGGCGTCTCTTTCATTGATAAAAAAATTAATATGATGAAAAAACTTTTACTTTTCTGTTGTTCTCTATTTTTTACTTTACAGTTATCTGCTCAGGATTTAATTACCCTACCCAAGCTTGGTGATACCAATGAAACCTATCAGTTTCGTTCTGCAACCGGTGGAAGTGTGGATTTAAGTGCAAGTGGGCTTGGTGCAGTTTGGGATTTAACTGATATTGATCCGGATTCTATTTTGCCAGGTATTCAGCTGAATTACTTCGTCGATCTCGAGGATGCGCCCTTTAATGATCTTTTTGAGGACGCTGATTATGTTTTGGTGGAGGAAATCGGTGGTAATAAAGAATACACATACATTGAAAATGCTAATGACCGTTTGCTCATTTTAGGTACCTACAATGAAAGTGAGATGCAACCTGCTGTTTTTCCGGAGCCTGTTCTACTTTCACTTTTACCTGTTGCATTTATGGATGAGGAGACTCAAACCGCTCCTTTTGTTATTGAATTTTTTGATGAGCCGGATACCCTTGACGTTACCTTAAATTATGTTGCTGATGGTTATGGCACCCTGTTATTGCCCAATGGTGTTGTCATTGAAGATGCTTTAAAATTCAGCAATACTACTAGTTTCAATACTCTATTTGATATTGATGATGAAGACTTAGGTGAGGTAACTGTTCGAGTGGTGGGTACTTTTGGAACCACGCAAATTGTTTCCAATGAATATGGAGTGCCTGTACTCAGCCGTACTTCTCAAGGAGCTGAAATTTTTCTTGTAGTAGTAGAAAATGTAATTGAAGTTCCTGTTCAAAGTTTTGAGTTTCCAACAACAGTGGAATTTATATGGGAGGAAGGTACTTCAGTAAATAATATCCTTTTCGAGGGAGAATTAGAGGTATGGCCAAATCCCGTTCAGGATGTTTTGTTTATTTCTACCGGAGAACGGTTTTCTAATGAGCCTGTAGATATTTTTATTTTTGATAGTGCCGGAAAAATGGTACTTCACAAAAAGGCTGATGGTTTAGGAAGTGAGTACCAATTGGAAGTTTCGGGTTTAGTACCCGGCTTCTATCAATTGATGCTACACAACAATGGACGTTATTTTACTGAGCGTTTGATTGTACAGTAAAATAAGATAAGTGTAATCTTAACTGTTTAAGTTGAAGTAGAATATGCCTGACTTTAATATAAGGGTGAGAGTATGTTAGATTCATGAAAACGGGAAAACTAATTGGTAGCGGAAAATACCGCGATTGTTATAGTATAGAGGGGACTCACCTCTGTGCTAAAAAAAAGCGTCCGTTTCATTTTAAGTTAAAATATTTTAGACCTGGTTTTTTCAGAGATCTCAATAAGGAGGAATTTAAGGTTTACAGTAATATGCCTCCAAAGTTAAAAGAATTTTTTCCGTCCAACTATCAAATTGAGGGATCACTTTTGATTTCGGAACGCCCAAGAGATTATGATGGCAAATACTCCAAAATCATTCAGGAGCACGGCCCTGTCTATAATGTTCCGTTTTGGGAGGATATTGATACTATTTTTAACTTATTAATTGAGCATAAAATATGGTTGTTCGATGTTTTCAATAAAGGTACAAACATTATGGTGCAGAAAGTCTCTGAAGATGTTTACAAACCGGTAATTATCGACTGTAAAAAGTTTGGATTAAAATCCTATCCACTTCAACTCCACTTGTTGTTTGAGTCCGAGCTACGAAAAAAACTAATAAGAAGATTAAGCTATTTTCATCGGCGCTTCAAGCCTGAATCCATAGTAACAAAGTCAGAAGAGCTTAGGATCAAATGAGTTTCTCAATCTCAAGACAGTGATCAGTTTTTTAATAAATCGACACCTATCGTTTAGTGTGTATTCTTTTGGAAATCTTAAAAACTGACTCAATCAGGTAATCCATTTCGTGAATGGAGTGGTAGATGTTTGGACTAATTCTAACACCCGATATGCCGGCATATTCAAAACCTACTGTATAAATATTAAATTCCTTAAAGAGAGTTTCTTGCAACTCCTGAGGGCTTAGGTTTTTTACACTGAACAAACCCAAAGCACCGCTGAATTCCTTGCTCATAGGAGAGTGGGTACTGACACCCGGAATATCAGAAAGTTTTTCCAGACAATAGTTTTTAAGAAAATGCAGCCTTGTGGCCTTTCTTTCTAATCCGATAAGATGAAGGAAATCGAGTGCCGTAAGAGTGGCTAGTTCCAAAGGCATATTATAGATTCCGAAAGTCTCAAACTTTCTGATATCATTTGATTCCGGTTCAGCAGCAGCCATCATGGGACGGACTTTGCTGATCAGATCTTTTCTAATTGTCATGATTCCTGTACCTACAGGTGCAGACAGCCATTTGTGCAAACTTGCTCCCCAATAATGACTGCCATCAGCACTGACGTTTACCGGTAAATGTGCAGGCATATGTGCTCCGTCAACAACTATTTCTACTCCTGATCCTTCTAACTCATTTGAAATCTTTTCAATTGGAATCAACTGACCATTCCAATTGAACATCTGCATGAGTTGTATCACTTTCGTTTTGGAATTAACCTGCTCAGTATATGCGTTTATCAGCAGTTCAGGGTTTTCGGTGGGCATAGGAATATCGATCCAATGCAGTTTTATTCCCTCGTATTTTTCTCTCTGTTTCCAGGCATATACAAGGGTTGGATAATCCTGATTGCTCAGAATCACCTCATCTCCGGGATTTAAAGGGAGCCCAAATATGATGGTCTCCATAGCTGTGGAGGTATTTCTCTGAATAGATACTTCTTCAGCGTCCATCCCAACCAAGTTTGCCAACCGTTTTCTTAGTTTCTCTTTTTCTTCATTGAAGCCTTCAAAAAACCAATAACCGGGCAGCTCATTACATAAATCAGAATAGGCTGTAAGTGCCTCATTGACAATCCACGGCATGGTATTAATAGAGCCGTGATTGATGTTCAGAATAGCGTCGTCCAATACATAAGCTGAACGTATTATTTTCCAGTAGTCTTCATTTTCTACTATAGCGCTCACATCATGATTGGAATAATCCTGAATTTTATTTTTGAATTGCTGCCACGTTTTATCGTTTTGTAGTTTTTCCTCAATGTCAGTCAATTTGGCTTCCATTTGTCTATGCTTTTCAGTTTTATATATGGCATTCATTTGAGAGGGAGTTTTGACTATAATTACACTTTCGTACTGTATTTATTTTGATGATTTTAGTTTATCAAATTATTGCGAAGGTAGCCATTTTGATAAGGCTTTTTTAGC